>WQVV01000333.1 GCA_009785665.1 Defluviitaleaceae bacterium | reverse complement strand
TTTTGCGCAATTGCTGCGTCAGCAAAAAGCCTTACGTACCTTTGGGTACGTGCGGTTTTTGCCTCCTTGCACTTGCGCAAAAATCCTCGCAAATCCTGTAAAGAATTTAACCGAGATTGGTATAACACATACGTCACGAAGCCATTAACAATTTCCTATGCAATAAAAAAAGAGCGGTTATCTTTTGATAAACTGCTCTTTTTTATAGGCTAGGAAATTGTATCTGGCTTCGTGACGTATGCGTTAGCTTGCCAGCTTGCCAATGCATGTAATCGGTGAAAGGCGGCTTTGCCGCTTGCCGCTGCCGCTTATACTGTAATATCCAATGTCGGTGGGCTTTCGCCGCGGTATAGCTCCATAAACTCCTCGCCTGTGATTGTCTCCTTGTTGAATAGAAATTCGGCGATTTCGTTCATCTTTTCTTCGTTTTGTTTTAGTAGCTCTACGGCTTTTTGATAACAGTCTTCTATTATGTTTCGGACTTCTTGGTCTAGTTCCGCGCCAGTTTGGTCTGATACTTGCAATACTGCGCGCCCGTCTAAGTAGCGGTTTTGTATGCTCTCTAGCCCCATCATTCCGAATTTTTCGCTCATGCCGTACATACTTACCATTGAACGCGCCATACTTGTTGCCTTTTCAATATCGTTGCTTGCGCCCGTGGTTTTGGTGTTAAATTTTACTTCTTCAGCGGCGCGACCTGCCAACGCGGCCACAATGTCTTCCAGCATTTCGTCCTTGGAATGCATAAACTTTTCTTCCTCGGGCGCGGCAAGCACGTACCCCAACGAACCTTTTGTTCGTGGAATAATCGTAATTTTCTCAACGGGTTTTGAATTACTCTGCGCAACACGAGCCAACGCATGTCCAACCTCGTGATATGCCACAATTCGCTTTTCCTTCTCGGACATTATGCGGTCTTTCTTCTCCTTGCCCGCGATTACTACCTCAACGGCTTCCAGCAAATCCTCCTGCTGAACCTCCTTGCGATTCATGCGAACCGCGTGCAACGCCGCCTCGTTTATCATATTAGATAAATCTGCACCAGCCGCACCAGGGGTTATCATTGCAATGCGCCTTAAATCCACGCTTTCGCACATTTTAACCTTCTTAGCATGAACCTTCAAAATATCCACGCGCCCTTTTAAATCGGGCAATTCCACATTAATCCTACGGTCGAAACGCCCAGGGCGAAGCAACGCCTTATCCAAAATTTCTGGACGGTTGGTAGCACCCAAAATCACTACACCCTTTGAAGAATCAAACCCGTCCATTTCCGCCAAAAGCTGATTCAAAGTCTGTTCGCGCTCGTCATTTGAGTTCATCTGGTTATCGCGGCTTTTTCCAATCGCGTCAATCTCGTCAATAAAAATAATGCACGGCGATTGTTGACTCGCCTGTTTAAACAAATCCCGCACACGAGAAGCACCAACACCAACAAACATTTCCACAAAATCCGAACCCGACAACGAGAAAAACACAACCCCAGCCTCACCAGCAACCGCCTTAGCAAGCAAAGTCTTACCAGTACCTGGCGGCCCAACCAATAACGCCCCTTTAGGCTGTGTAGCTCCAATCTCTGTGTATTTATCGGGATTATGCAAAAAGTCAACAATTTCTGTCAAACTCTCCTTGGCTTCCTCTTGCCCTGCGACATCTTCAAACGTAACACCCGTCTTCTTCTCCATGTAAACTTTCGCGTTACTCTGCCCAATAGACATAAAGCCACCGCGCCCGCCGCCCATTATTCCGCTCATCATTCGCCGCAAAAGCATGAACATAAACAAAATAATCAGTATAGGCACACCAACTTGAAAAAAGATTATCGACCACCAATTTGTTGTAGAAATAGGCGCGTAATACTCCACGCCGTACATATCCAACAACGCCCGTAACTCTGGGTCGGGCACTCGTCCAGTGTAAACCACCCTACCCTGCGGCTCTGGCTCGTCTACATTGCGCAACGTAGTAGCCGACGCAATCATATCCGCAAATGTACGCCAAGTAGGCGGAACTTCCGCCATCTCATCATTCTCGTCTGGAATAAGCGAAATTACAAGCCTATCTGGCTGAACAACAACCCGTTCAACTTGACCCTCCCGCAACATCTCCAGAAATTCATCATACCTAACCCTGTCTGATTCGTTACCAAAAATCACGCCAGATAACATGTGGAGCAACATAAACATAGAAGCTGCAATTACCAACATCATCATACCATTAGGAAATCGCCCGCCCCCTGTAGGTGGCGTTTTATTGTCTTTCTTGTTTTCGTCCAAAGTTCACCTCTGTGGAAATATTTTAAAGCTAATCGCCATAATCTCTTTTCCTACATGCTTTCGCAAGGCGATTGTAGAAGTGTAAAAAGTATCACTTGATTGTATGCCCTAAACAAGCACATGTCAAATAAATCATGTTTCACACACGGAAATCAATTTTCAACTTACCCCAAAAAATGATAAACAAAGCGCATGGAAAAACTACACAAACTGGCGGAGTATTTCAA
>WQVV01000332.1 GCA_009785665.1 Defluviitaleaceae bacterium | reverse complement strand
TCGATTTCAACATTCAGCATTTCGTTAATCATTTGCTCTACCATGTTGTTGTCACCGTAGAGGTGTGGGCGGCCTTCTTCAAGCCAGCGGATTTGGAATGTTTCGGCGAACATGCGGCCATCTTCTGCCGCTGGTGCTGCGCCTCCTCCTTGGTTGCCTGTTGTCGGTGTTTCTTCGTCTCTTGAACATGCAGCTACAAACACAAGAGCGACAACCATAACAGCAAATAAAACAATTTTCCTTTTCATGTGTTTCCTCCTTTTAATATGGGGCTAGGGCCCCTTACGCACGTTTCTTGCGCATATATCAACTCAATCTACCCTTTTACAGAACCAAGCATTACACCTTTAACGAAATGCTTTTGCAAAAACGGATAAATGAATATGATAGGCAATGTAGCAAAAATGATTACGCCGTATTGTAGCGACGACGTAACAACGTCAATCATTGTATCGTCAACTGCGGCACCGTCCAACCCATACAGGGCAGGGTTGTTTATGAGAACAATCTCCCTTAGTACCACCTGTAATGTAAACAGGCTACGGCTAAGCAAGTACAGCATTGGCTGTGTAAAGTCGTTCCAGCGGAATACGGCAATCCATAGTGCCACAGTCGCAAGAACAGGTTTTGACAGAGGTAAAACAATTTTAAATAGTATATGCGCCTCGTTGCACCCGTCTATAAGGCCGGCCTCTTCTAACTCGGCAGGAAGTTGCTTGAAAAATGTCCGCATTATAATTACGTGGAATGTGGATATTGCCGTTGGCCAAATAAGTGCCCACAGGCTGTTGTATAAACCAACACCTTGAACAATAAGGAACGTGGGAATCATACCCCCGCCAAACCACATCGTAAGAACTATCATACCGGTGAAAAATTTTACACCGGGCAGGTCGTTCTTAGAAATAACATAGGCGGCAAAGGATGTGAGAATAAGGTTAACAACCGTTCCTATTATTACAACAAATAATGTGTTGCGGTAAGCTGTGAAAATTGCGCCGTTCTCCCAAATTCTACGGTACGCTTCAATGGTGAAGTCCACGGGCAAAAGCCCAACTTCGCCACGCCTTACCGCATTTGCGCCACTTAGTGAAATAGCGATGATGCGCATAAAGGGCAGAATAATTACCGCGCTTAAAACCAACATGAATACTGTGTTGAAAACTACAAATATCTTCCTTGAGAGAGGCGTTTTAATCCTGTTTCTTGTTTTGCTCATTTTTTCGCCCTCCTGTTACCACAATGAAGTTTCTGTAGTTTTTTTGCTGATTCTGTTTGTACCCCACACAAATACTAATGCAACAAGTGAGTTGAACAACCCAACTGCCGATGCAAAAGAGAAGTTGGACTGGTGGATACCTTGCCTAAATACAAATGTTGCAATAACGTCGGCATTGGGGCGTGTTGCCTCGTTGCCAAGCAGGAAGTTGCGCTCGAAGTCCGAGTCCATGATAGCACCCATGCGCAAAATAAGCATGATGATAATGGTAGGCATAATTGACGGCAACGTAACGTGGAATAGTTGCTTTAGCCTGCCTGCGCCGTCTATTGTTGCGGCTTCGTAAAGCTGTTGGTCAACGCCGGATATTGCCGCAAGGAAAATGATTGAGCCGAAGCCTATGGTTGACCAAATGTTGGACAGTGTAAAAATTGTCCTATAATACTCTACCCGCCCAAGGAAGTTTATTGGCTCGCGTCCCATGGCTCTAAATATTTGCCCAATAGGGCCCATGGTGGGCGAAAGAATAGATGTTATTAGTGATACAACAACTACTGTTGATATAAACCATGGCAAGTAACTTATGGTTTGCACCGTGCGTTTAAACTTCATGGAGCGTATTTCATTTATCATAAGTGCCAAAATAATTGGCGCGGGGAAAACGAAAATTATACCGTATAGGCTGAGAATAATCGTATTGACAACAACGTTCCAAAACCTAGGGTCGGGAAGAAAACTTTGAAAATGTTGAAGCCCAACCCAGTTGCTCCCCGAAAAGCCAAGGAACGGGCGGAAATCTTGAAAAACAATTAGTAGCCCCCACATGGGCGCGTATCTGAAAACTACATAAAATATAAACACAGGCAGAAATAGAAGGTATAGAAACCTGCGCCTGTAGATTCTTTGCCATAGTACTTTGCGTTTTTTTGCTCTTAAAGCCGCCGCTGGTGTCATGTATTTGCTCCCTTTCCATGCGTCTATGCTCATAGTCACATTATACGATAAAATCACACAATGTCAACAAAATTTTCATTTTGCACCACTAAGAAAATTTATGACATACTTTTCGACATATTATGCATTTTCAGCGCAATATAGGCTGCGCCAAGCTCTGGGCTTTCGCTAATTGGTACAATTTTCATGTTTGGAAAAGTTTTGCGTATAGCAGATTCAAACATTGGGCGGATATTTTTGCTGCGCAAAATAACACTGCCGCTTAATACAATATTGTGCGCATTCAACTGCGCCCTATGCATTAAAGTTTCTGCAATTGCGATTATATCGTTT
>WQVV01000331.1 GCA_009785665.1 Defluviitaleaceae bacterium | reverse complement strand
TGGAATACGAATGCATATTGGGAATATCAATTCGATGCCGACGGCAGTGGTCGCAGAGGCGAACACGGAAGCTTTACAGCATTCACATGGGGCGTAACTGATGAAACACTACGAATCCGCCTAAACTCTACACCCAACGTTGCTGGGGTACTTCGTAACGAAAGTTGGCGTTTCACCATTGGCAGTGGTGATAATGGCGAAACTCTCCGCCTAGAAAGCATGAACAATAACAATTCATTTGGTTACACTCGTGACATGGTTTTGGGTCAGCCTGTTCCAGAACTTGCAGGCCGCTGGATTTCCGACGATAACCCCGATTGGCGTTACGTTTTTGATGAAGATGGCTCTGGCACAAGGGGAATCCCTGGCGGTTTTGTAACAGGCGTAGGCCCAACACGCGCCGAACTTTACCGTTTCCGCTGGGGCGTTCATAACGGTGAACTCCGAATCCTTGCACAGCCAACCTCCGAAATTACTCAAGTAATTCCACGCGATGTCGCTAGTTTGGAACGCTGGTCTTTTGATATTGATGACAACGCATTACAACTACAAAGCTTGCAAAATAACGATTTAGTATTCAATTACACCCTTGCTGAGTAGAGGCGGCAAAGCCGCATTTCGCCGATTACCTGCATTGGCAAGCTAACGCATAAGTCTCGAAGCCATGAACAGTTTCCTAGGCAACAAAAAAAAGGGAGGTTGCACGACTGCAAAAACGCAGTTGGCAACATCCCTTTTTTGTATGCCAAGAAGCAGTTCATGGCTTCGAGACGTGCATGTAAACTTGATATACATGTTATCGGCGAAAGACGGCTTTGCCACTTCTAACGATAAACCGTTGCTTTCAAGCTAAATGACATTGGAAACAAACCATTGTTGAAGTCATAATTAAACAAACCATTTCCAAGGTTTTTGCAACCACCAGAATCGTAAAAATTCTCTTGGAACTCGTTAAAGTATTCGATGTGCAAGCCCGCAGATGTTAATGCGTTGATTATATCCGAAACCTTATTCATCCAAAAATATGTTTTTACATCGTGTTTTGTGTCGGAAGCATATCCGCCTATGGAGTAGTCCACATCGGGCGTTTTTTTGAAATAGGGATATTTTATTGTTGTGATGCCTTCTGCTAGTTTATTTTCGTCAAACATCAAGTAGATTGGATGACCTTCAAAAACATACAAATAGCCATCTTCTTTCAGAAGATGTTTTATAGTTTTGCCCCATTTGTTCAAGTCTGGAAGCCAACCGATTGCCCCTTCTGAAACGAAAACTACATCGTATTTTTCATTTCCCATGAAATCCATAATATCGGATTCAATGAAACTTACATTGCCAATGCCTAAATCTTCGGCAAGTTTTTTTGCATACTTGATGTTGTCGGGGACTAGGTCAACACCTACGGCACTTTCGCCCATTTTCGCAAGTAAAATTGTGTCTGCTCCTGTGTTGCATTGTAGGTGAATTATTTTTTTGCCGCTTAAATCGCCAAGTTCGCCTTGTATGTGTTTATTTAATTTGTGACTTCCGTCTAGCAGACCTTTCTTGAAATGAGCGTAGTGGTCTTGTGAAAGTTGCCCCCATGCGTGTTTGTTTGATTCTTTTTCGTTCATTTTCTTGCCTCCAATATTAGTTGTCATAATAAAACCCTTCTATGAGAATCATAATAGAAGGGTTTTATCAAGTCAAACAGCATTTGTTAGCGATTGAAAGGAAATAAGTTGCTAATATCCTTTCAACGCCTTATTGCTTGTTCTTCCAATCGCGATAATAATGAGCCATTTTTTTATCACTGCCCATTACGTGCTTTGTTAGCCAGCCTACAACTGTTTTGTTGATTTCCATGCTTAAATGCAGGTCGTTGTTGTTTTCTTCCGAGCCTAGTAAGAAGCCGTCGTTAGAAAACTTTTCTTGCAGTTCAACTGCGACATCTATGAAATCTGCGTGTTCCTTCTTATGCGCCATTGATTCAGGATACCTGCATTCGTCCATAAGTAATTCTTCGTTGGCAAAATGCCGCACTACATACTCGGCTAGAAATTGAATCGCAACCTCAACCTTATCTTTGCGGGTGACTAGCGATGACGATAAAACCTGCTCTACCAGCGAGAAAATTTCCTTGTGGTCGCCGTCAACTATTTCGTTGCCAGTTTCAAACGAACTGTTCCAGAGTGACATTTAATTAACCCCCTTCATATTTGTAACATTTTCAACTGAAACAACTATAACATTCCTGTGGGCAAATGTCTACGTTGGATTGACTTCGGGGTACGCCAACTTTTTCTTGCTTTTTATCTATGTCTTATCCCAGAAAGAAGCGGAAAAGCCGTTCTTCGTCGATACATGCGCTGGCAAAGTTACGTATGAGACAACGAAAAAAGGTTGCACGCTGGCAACCTTTTTGGATTCGTTTTTTCGACTAGCCTTTGATAATTTGTACAGTTCGTGTAGCGTCGTCCCAAGTGACTACTGCGCCGAAGAACTCGCTAATGAAACGTAGAGGTACCATGGTTCGGTTGCTGATAATTTGCGCAGGAACGTCCATG
>WQVV01000330.1 GCA_009785665.1 Defluviitaleaceae bacterium | reverse complement strand
GTTGCAAAGGTTATAACAAGCACTCCGCCAATAGAACACACAATGCCCAGCACACGTTCAATAGTACCCAGTGTTGCATCACTAAATAACTTTGTTGTGCTGGACAAACTAAGCGCGAACTTCGCGCCTGTTACAAGGGCAAGACCAATAAGCACATAGAGGTTTGAAATAGGCAAAGCCATAAGCATACCCGAAAGCGGTATATGCTCTGGGTTGACTATTCCTTCATTAAGCAATGTTCCTGCGCCAGAAAGCATTGTTAGCGTGATAAGAGGGCTTCCGCCTATACCCACCAACGGCGCGAATGCTCCGCCCAGCATTCGCAAATCTACCCCCGCAAGGCTTCCGCTTACCGTACCCGTAGCGTAAACAGATGCATAAACCGCCGTAAATTCATGGGCAAAATACCCCAAGAATATCGAAAAAACCAGAATCAGTAAAATTACTTTCCTGTCGATGTGTAATTGCATTGTACCTCTCACATTAATCCGCCTTCCAAAGTAAATTACCAACGCATGTTATTGGCGAAATGCGGCTGTGTCTCCGCCAAATTTTCCGTATGACACTCTCTCTTTGAAGGGGAGTTTTTCGCGGCGAGAACCTTCCCCGTTTGGCTTTCCTATTGGTATGGTTGCCCATAGGCGGTAGTTGTCGGGAATGGATAGTACTGCACGGGTTTGTTTTTCTTTTGCTGGGTCGAAGTAGGGGCTGTCTAGCCATAGAGATGAGTAACCTAATGCGGTGGCGGCTAGTAGCATATTTTGTACGGCGGCGGCGTAGTCTTCTTTCTCGAAGTTTATTTGGCCGTCGGGAGTTACGGTGTTGTCGGTTATTACGGATATTGCGGCGGGGGCAGTTTCTAATCCTATGGCGGGGGACGAAGCGCATACTGGGTCTAGGGCTGTGCGGTCAGGCAGAATTATTAGACGCACGCTTTGGCGATTTACTCCGCTGGGTGCGGTTATGCCTGCTTGGGCAATGCGTTCCAAGTCCTCTAGTGGCACTGGGTCTGGCAAAAATCCTTCTTTGTGCGAATAGCGTTTTGATATTGCTTCAAAAATTTCCATTACATTCCTCCTGAATTTTTTCTTCTAACTATAACCGCAAATATTACAATTTTCAAGTATTTAGGTTCTTGCGAATTGGTGATACATATGTTTTAATAAAACAAAAAGCGGCACAGCCGCGCTTCGCCAATGACATGCATATTTAGGCGATAAAAACTTTAAAGGGGTAAGCACATGAAATTTTTGTTTGGTGCTTTTCTGATTGTATGCGTTTTTGCTATTCCTACAACCATCAGTGCGTCTACGTATGATAAGACGGAAGTCATAGAAGTTTCGGTGTATAATGCGGGGTCGGTTCTCATTATGGACGCAAGAACGGGCGATGTTTTGTACGAGACTGATGGGTTTTCGCGGCGTTTTCCCGCAAGCATTACAAAAATTATGACGGCTCTGCTGGTTTTGGAACAGGTTGAAGACTTGGAAGAACGCATAATTATGTCAGAAAACGCAGTAACTCTACCTCATTACGCAGGACGAATGGGCTTGGTTGAGGGCGAAGACATTTCCGTGCTAGAAGCGTTGTACGGAATAATGCTACCCTCCGCAAACGACATAGCCCGCGCACTAGCAGAACATGTTTCAGGAAGCATACCAGAGTTTGTAACGCTTATGAATAATCGTGCATATGAACTTGGTGCGCACAATACAAGATTTATTAATCCATGCGGTCTGCCAGGCAATGGTCAACATGTAACAGCCTACGACATTGCATTAATAATGCAGGCGGCGATTCAACACCCGCTTTTCGTAGAAATCATTTCAACGCCATATTTTAGCCTACCGCCCACAAACAAATACGAAGACGCAAGAATTATGAGAAACTCAAACGTAATGGTTCGTCCCTCTCGCGACGAGTTTAACCCCCGCATAATTGGCGGGAAAACGGGCTTCACCAATGCCGCCCAACACACTCTAGTTTCCTACGCTGAACACGACGGCTTGGAAGTCATCATTTCTGTTCTGTATGCCTCGCCACGCGGCGCGATTTTCTCCGACACTGCCGCTTTAGTTGCGTATATCTTCGACGATATGCCACTAATGGTAGAGATAGAGATACCTATAGAGCCAGTAGCAACAGTAGACGAACTAGAAGCCGACGACGCAATCGAAGAAGACTACGAAGAAGCAGAAGCCGTAGAGGACGAAGAAGATGAAGATGACGAGGAATACACAAACTACAAAGAAGACCTAACTATCGAAGAAGACTTAATCCCCTCCGAAATAGAAATCGAATCCGAAATTGTAGACGAATCCGAAACTATTCCCGCATTCGCATACTACAATCGCCCAGTCTTACCCTACGACCCAATTCCTCCCTACGAAGAATACTCCTCCGCTCACCCAGAACCCCCAGAGCCTTCCAACTCAGAAGCCGCCGCTGTAGCATCAATTTCCATAGCAATGGTAGCCGCTTCAATATTGTTCATAAAATGGGCAGGAAAACGCAACACAGCAAGTGTATAAAAAGCGGCATAGCCGCCTTTCACCC
>WQVV01000329.1 GCA_009785665.1 Defluviitaleaceae bacterium | reverse complement strand
CGGGTTTTCCATTGCATTTACTAATGCGGCGGTGTTTTCTTCGCGTGTTGAAGGGACTATAACCTCCCTGTGCATGGACGCGATTACGAAATCCATCATGGCCAGATATTGGTCTGGGAAGTCCAGCGTGCCTTTTGCGTCCAGGATATTGGCTTCTATTCCTTTTAATATGCGCACGCCGTGAATATAGTCGGGCAGCGCGCCCAAGTTGTAGAAATGGTAGCGGTGCGCGCCGCCTGGCATATCTGGCCCGTGGTCGGCTATGCCTATATGGGTAAGGCCAACTTTGGCGGCGTGGGCGGCGTTTTCGGCAATGGTGCTGTAGGCGTGGCCGCTGTTTACGGTGTGGCAGTGTATGTCTAGGGTGTAGTTCATTAGAAATTTTCCTCACTATAGAAATTCTGCGGATTTTCTAGTATTATACCCCTATACATAATTTTCTGCAAAGGGCTGATAGGTTTGAGCGCGATTGTTGACAGAATTTTGGAAAAGCTAGGCGACAAGGAACTGGTGAATAAATTGCTGTCCCTGCCAAAGTCTGATTTGAACTCTTTGCTGTTGGATATACATAAGAAGCAATCCGACAACATAACGCCCGCAAATGTGCTGAAGTCGTATGAGGCAAACAGATTCAGCGTGCCCAGCGAAATTAACCCGGTAGAGTATCACCGTTTTCAAGTGGAAATTTTAGACATAGCCCAGGGGATTGGCATAAACTCCATTCTTCTTTCGCCAGCGGCACCTTTTGCAAGCTGTTCTGCTTTTGGTTGTGTAGACCAAAATAATGTTGTAAGCGCAACTCGCGGGGCAGAAATTTTGGCCGATCCCACAAATATGCTTGCAATAATTATTGCCGATGGATTAAAGCGGAAGAAAATAAATAACCAGCCGCCTATACATTATTGCACAACAGCCAGGGTGCTGCGGGCGCAACCATTCCCGAAAGTTAAGGGATACTCTTCCCATTTCGGGCTTTTTTGCGTTGTTTCGTCTGGCAAAGATGGCGGTTCGTATTCATGTGAAAGGGAATTGTTGCTAAAGCATTTGCAGTGCTACAGAAAATTGGTGGTGGAAAAATATAGCGCGGAGTTTTCGGTTATTCTCGGGAAAAGGCGAGGGTACACCGATGGTGACGGATTTTTTGAATGTATGGCTGAATTGATAAAAAGTGAGTTGCCAAATGTGCGTATCTCATACGACTTTGACAGCGAGGACAATAATTATTACAAGGGGATATCTTTCAAATTATGTATGACTAGGGGTGGGAATGCTGTGGAAATTGGTGACGGCGGGTTTACCGATTGGGTTACGCAAATGACAGGGAATAGCAAGGAGCGGTGCTTAACTAGCGCGATTGGTGTAGATAGATTGCTGATGTAATTAACAAACGCACAGTACTGTCACTGTGCGTTTGTATAGCGATAATAAAAATAGTCGCCGTCGGCGTGTGTTTCGTAATGAACAAATCCAGCCTTTTCAAACGCTTTGATTGAGGCTGGATTGTTCGCGTCAATGCCTGCTTCAAATACATTTGTGCCGTAGCCTATTATCTTGTCTGCATTTTTCACCAACGCACCGACTATTTTAGTGCAATTGCCTCTATTTCTAAGTTTTGGGTTCACAATAATTGGGTTTATCGTAACACTGCCGCGAGGGCATTTGTCATCTCTTAATAAGAACAAAACGGCCACAATTATATCTCCGTCGGTCACGATTTTGCAGAAATATGTATCATTATGCACATAGTCATGCCCATCGTAATCGCAGATTTTCATATAATATTCATGTTCGTTTTTTATGGTGCTGTTTATGGCGAATTTTATGGTATCTTCGTCTGTCCATGTTTCTGTTTCCTTTTCGTGTTCATGTTGGTAATCAGTCCAGGTAAAAATCATGCTATATCCTCCACTAATTTTGTTTTGTCATACTATATCAAACGCGCTAAACACCTGCAATAAGAAAGGACTTCATATGAAGGCAAAAGTAAAACGCATCCTCGACACATTGGACAAGCTGTACCCACAGGATAACACCTGCTTCCTGCATTACGCCCCAGACAAGCCCTGGCAACTTCTATTTGCCACAATTTTGTCCGCCCAATGCACAGACGAGCGAGTGAACATAGTAACCGCCAAGCTGTTTGCAGACTATCCAACCCTAGAAAGTTTTGCGGCAGCGGACATTACCGAGTTGGAAAACGCCGTGCGCCCAACGGGCTTTTATCGTCACAAAGCGGCGCATCTGCAAAATTCTGCACGAAAGCTATTGCTCGAATGGGGCGGAGAAGTACCATCGGACATGGACGCACTAACCAGCCTAAGCGGCGTTGGGCGCAAGACGGCGAACGTTGTGCGTTCGCATATATTCAACTTGCCCAGCATAACGGTGGACACCCATGTTATGCGCATAAGCCGCAAACTAGGGCTGACGGATTTCACCTGTCCAGTAAAAATTGAGTTCGCGCTAATGGAAATTTTGCCAAAAACCCACTGGATACGTTACAACCAGCAAGTTATCACTCATGGGCGGCAGGTGTGTACGGCGCGTAGCCCGAAATGTCATTTG
>WQVV01000328.1 GCA_009785665.1 Defluviitaleaceae bacterium | reverse complement strand
GCTATTCCTTCTTTTTCAACCAAAACAACGCCCGACATTTTTTCTGCCAACGCGCTTGCTATTACTGTGCCAACAATCCCGCCACCGATTATTACAATATTCGCTGTTTTCATTTTAATATCTCCCCTGTGCGGAACTTTTCCTCGCGAGGTTTATTATACTCGACATTTACTGGAATTACAACTTGCATAGTTTTTTGTCTAAGGAAAAGACTAGCAAATTTATTTACATTTGTCTTTTAATGCGATATGATAGGGTTTGGAAATAAATTTTGAAAGGAAGATGGAAATTGAAAAAGGTATTATTGCTTGTAGCCGCGCTTTCACTTGTGCTAATTTTTGGTGCTTGTAACGACACAGCAGAAGTTCATGTGCCTGCTGCCGATAGCGGTATTTCCGATGATGCGGGGACGACAAATGCTAACGTAACACCCGATGCTAATGTAGAAGGGGAAATAGTTTACCAAATTTTCTCTGACAACGCGTTTCCTCCGTTCCACATGCTTAACCCCAACACAGGAGAATTTTACGGCTTTGACGTTGATTTAATTGAAGCAATCGCGGCAGACCAAGGTTTTCGCATTGAGCGTAACCACGTAGGTTTTGCGGCGGCGTTGGGCGCGCTTGAAGCAGGAATTGCCGACGGCATGATTGCAGGAATGTCCATAACAGAAGAACGCCGCGAGCGTTTCGATTTTTCTGAAGGATATTTTGTTGCAGGGCAAATCTTGGTTGTGCCAAGAGGAAGTTCAATTTCTGGTTTTGCAGATTTAGCAGGGCAAACCGTTGCCGTTAAAATTGGAACAGTTGGTTCAATTTTCGGCGAAGCAATGGCAGAAGAATACGGCTTCAACTTGATTTTCTTTGAAGATTCACCAACAATGTATGCTTCCGTTATGCTTGGTTCGGCCGCCGCCGCAATCGAAGACCGTCCCGTAATCGAATTTGAAATCTATCGCAGTGACCTTGCATTGCAAACGGTTGGCGAAACCCTTAACCCAAGATATTATGGCTTTGCCGTTCGCAGAGGCGAATTTCCAGAACTAATTGAAATGTTTAACACAGGACTGGCAAACCTTCGCGCAAATGGTTACTACTACGAAATTTTGGCAAGGTACGGCCTAGCTTTAAATTAGTATTAATATCGCAAGGCGGCATTCAAATTACATGCCGCCTGCAATATTTTGAAAGATGGTAAATATGACTTTTGACTTTGAAAGAGTTTTCCGTCAGCTAACGCCGTTTCTGTTGGACGCGGTGCAGGTTACGGTTTACGTCTCGGTTGTTTCTATAGTTTTAGGTATGATTGTTGGGCTAATTTCCTGTCTTATGGTAATTGGCCGTTTTCGCGTTCTCCGTATTTTGGCGGAGGCTTATGTTTGGGTGATTCGTGGTACGCCCATGATTGTTCAAGCACTTTTGTTTTTCTTTGGTATTAACTCTATTTTTCTTCAACTTGGTTGGACTTTTCGGTTTACGCCCGTTAATGCGGGTATTTTAACTGTTACCCTTAACGCAGGTGCTTATTTTACAGAAATTTTCCGCGCTGGAATTGCCGCCGTTGACAAAGGGCAAAACGAAGCCGCAAGAAGCCTAGGTCTTACCCCTTGGAAGGCTATGTATAAAGTTATTCTGCCGCAGGCGTTGCGCATCTCTTTGCCTCCCACGGTTAATCAGTGGATTATTTCCACAAAAGACACGGCTATTTTATCCATTATAGGTGTGGGCGAACTTACAAATCTTACTCAAGTGTACGCATTCGGGCAATTCGTTTTCTTTGAATCCTTCATTTACGTGGCGTTTTGGTACTTGGCTATTTTGTCAGTTTTAATGATTCTTGCTAAAAAGTTGGAGAAGTGGGTTAGCTATGACAGAAAAAATTAAAGTTACGAATTTATGTAAAAGTTTTAACGAACTGGAAGTGCTTCACGACATAAGCCTTTCCGTTATGGAAGGCGAAGTTGTTTGCGTTATTGGCCCTTCTGGCGGCGGGAAGTCTACGTTTCTGCGTTGCATTAACCGTTTGGAAGAAGCATCTTCGGGCGAAATCCGTATGGGCGAGTACATCATCACAGACCCCAAAATTAACATAAACAGAGTTCGCGAAAAAATAGGAATGGTTTTTCAAAGCTTTAACCTATTCCCACATTTGACCGCCAAGAAAAACATAATGCTCGCCCCAGTAAGCTTAAAAAAGATGACCAAACCCGATGCAGAAGCAAAAGCCCTAGAACTACTAGCAAGCGTAGGTCTAGCAGAAAAAGCAGACAGCTACCCACATGAATTATCTGGCGGGCAAAAACAGCGCGTAGCAATAGCCCGCGCCCTAGCAATGCAACCAGAAGTAATGCTCTTCGACGAACCAACCTCTGCCCTAGACCCAGAATTAGTAGGCGAAGTTCTGCAAGTAATGCAAAAACTAGCTTCCGAGGGCATGACTATGGTAGTTGTTACCCACGAAATGGGCTTCGCAAGAGACGTAGCCAACAGAGTAGTACTAATGGCAGGTGGTCAGCTAGTAGAAGAAGGCCAACCAGAGGAGTTTTTCACAAACCCAAAAGAACCAAGGACAAG
>WQVV01000327.1 GCA_009785665.1 Defluviitaleaceae bacterium | reverse complement strand
ATATAATCTTGTTTTTCTCTTGCTGTTCTCTTGCTGTTGAATATCCGAGGGCTTTTTTGTGTACATACTTACAAGTGACACCTATTCCCATTTTATAGCAGTTTCCTAGCATATAAAAAAAGCTGTTGCTCTCTGCGTACATTCGCAGTTCTCAACAGCTTTTTCAATTTCTTAGTAGCGTATACGGCTTCGAGACGTATACTTAGCTTACCAATACAGGTTATCGGCGAAAAGCGGCTTTGCCGCCCGCCTAGTTTGTTATTGTTTGTTCGGTGTCTTTGTCGAAAACGTGTATGCGTTGTACGTCTAATGCCATTGTTATTGTGTCGCCAGATTTTGCGGTGCTTCTTGGGTTTACTCTTGCTGTCATTTGTTGACCTGCGCATAGAAGGTATAGATAAATTTCCGCGCCAAGAAGCTCGGTAACTTCTACATCTGTTTTGATTAGCGAATCTGGTGACGAGTTGATGAACATTTCCTCATCTTTGAGGTCTTCTGGACGGATTCCCATTACTACTGTTTTGCCGTTGTAACCACCTTCGGCAACTGCACGGGCTTTTGCTTCTGGAAGTTTGATTGGGTGGTCGCCGAACAGGAGATAAACATCACTTCCGCGTTGGTCAACGGTAACATCAACTAGGTTCATTTGCGGAGAACCAATGAAGCCAGCAACGAAAAGATTCTTTGGTTTGTTGTACAGGTTTACAGGTGAATCCACTTGTTGTGCAACGCCATCTTTCATAACAACGATACGAGTTCCTAGTGTCATAGCTTCTGTTTGGTCATGGGTTACATAGATGAAAGTGGTTTGCAATTTTTGGTGGAGTTTTGTGATTTCGGTACGCATTTGTACGCGAAGTTTTGCGTCAAGGTTTGAAAGTGGTTCGTCCATTAGGAAAACTTTTGGCTCGCGAACGATTGCGCGACCCATTGCAACGCGCTGACGCTGACCGCCAGAAAGTGCCTTTGGCTTACGGTCTAACAAGTGTTCAATGTCTAGGATTCTTGCGGCTTCATGAACTCTTTTTTCGATTTCAGCTTTAGGGGTTTTGCGCAATTTCAAACCGAATGCCATGTTATCGTGTACGCTCATGTGTGGGTACAGCGCGTAGTTTTGGAATACCATTGCAATGTCGCGGTCTTTGGGGGCTACGTCATTCATAAGCTTGTCGCCTATGTATAACTCACCTTCTGTAATTTCTTCCAAACCTGCAATCATGCGTAGTGTGGTTGTTTTTCCGCAACCAGAAGGGCCTACAAAAATAATAAATTCCTTATCGGCTATTTTCAAGTTGAAGTCTACTACTGCAACAAAACCGTTAGGGTACTTCTTGACAATGTTTTTTAGCTCTAAACCAGCCATAACTTGCCTCCTAAAATATGACGCGCTTACACCAAAAAGACGCAAGCCGCCCATTTGCTTTGTGTTACATTCATATTACATTACTGCCGTGTGTATTGTCATTAGAGAAAATCCCAAAGTTTGTGTGATGTTTCTGTGAGATTATACAAAGCACTTGTATATTTACAAACGCATAATTTATTACTTTTTGCGGCAAAATGTGGTTGTAAACATGAAAGGATTGGTTGCTTTGAATATGGTTGAAGACTACAAGGGCATAAAACCCAGCGCGAACCTTGACGATAACGAGAAATTTTTAACAGATTTATTCGGCGAAAGCCAAGACTATATAGGCAGAAAATTCGCACCAGGCGGAAAAGGCGCGCCGCAATTGTACATGGCATACTTCGACGCAATGACAAACCGCGAAATGATGGACTTGAGCGTAATAAGGCGGCTGTTCGACATGGACTGGGCATCGTTGACTCCAGAAGAAAAAGGCGAAAGCATTTACGAAACTCTACGCGACAGGGGCATAGCCACCACGGACATTTCCGAAGCCGACGACATGTTCGACATATTGTATTTTATTCACGCGGGCGATACCGCCGTTTTTATCGACGGTTGCACAAAAGTAATTATAGTTGCTACAAGAGGATTCCCAAATCGCGGGATTCAATCCGCTGAAACGGAAGTTGTTGTTCAAGGCCCGAGAGAGGCTTTTAGTGAGGTTATGCGTTTCAACACGGCGTTGATTAGGCGGCGTATTCGCGATAATCATTTACGAGTGAAGCAGTCAAAACTTGGCAAGCGAAGCCTTACGGATATTGCCGTAGTATACATGGAAGATATTGTTCGCCCAGAAGTTCTAGCCGAAGTAGAAAAACGCCTAGCAACCATAGAAATAGACGGCGTTTTAGACAGCGGTTGCGTAGAACAATTTATCGAAGAAAGCTGGGTTAGTCCATTCCCGCAAGTTCAACTAACCGAACGCCCAGATAAAGCGGCTTCCTCCATACTAGAAGGCAGAATCGCCATAATCGTGGACAACTCGCCGTTTGTAATTATCGTTCCTGTTACGCTAAATACATTCTTCCAAGCGTCAGAGGATTACTACAGCCGTTGGCAAGTGATGAGTGTCACGCGATTCCTTAGATTTATCGGAGCTTTTATTGCGATTGCGCTACCTGCGGTTTACATTGCAGTCGCGCTATTTCACCCGTCCATGATTCCCCTT
>WQVV01000326.1 GCA_009785665.1 Defluviitaleaceae bacterium | reverse complement strand
GCCGCAATTGCTTGCAACGTAGATGCAGTAACGCTAACCGCGCTATATCCAGTAGGCAACGCAAGAACAACATTATTAACGCCAGCAGAAATTTGATTTTGCACCACAGTATGAACATGCGTAACATTGGCAGGGTACACAACAGCAGTGACAATATCGGGAAGAACTTCTGGCGTTACAGGTGTAGGTGGTGCTGGTTGCACGGGAGGAGTTCCGCCAGGGCGAATAATTATATTTCCAACCCAACCGCCACCACCAGAAGCAGGAGGACGCGCAGAAGGTTGTGCAGGTGGCTGTGTAATGGTAGCATTTTGCCAATTAGCGGTAACTTCAACAGGGGCATCAATCATTTCAAAGTTTGCCGCCGTAGGGCTTGTTGCGTTGGTCAAAGCAATAGCCGAAGGCGAAACAGTCCAATTCTGGAAAACCTGCCCCGAAGGGGCTTGCCCCGCATGAAGATTAACCCGCTCGCCAACAGAAGCAGGGTTCGGCGTAGCCGAAGCCCCCGCACCACCGCCTAAAATTGTAACAGAGTGCAAAGCAGGAGCATCAGTAACCGTAAGCGTGAAGATTTGTTCAGCATCAGGCGCGACCGTACCACTTGCAACAACACGGAATGTATGCACACCAATTTCAAGCGAGTTAGGCGCAACCGTAATAAGCCCAGAAGTGCTATTAATGGAAACGCCAGCAGGAGCATCAGCCAACGAGAAAACAATAGGCGCAGTACCTATCGCGACAACTTGGAAAGTCCCGCCTGAATCATACTGTACAGATGTATTAGCTACGCTAGTAATAGCTGGTGCGGTTTCAACAGGAGGGAAAATCGAACCTTCATACCCAATCATAAGCACTTCGGCAAGCATAGCGTCTTTGGTATCAAAGCGCAGGGGTTGCCCAACGGGTAATCCGCGACCGTCTACATATTGCACCACAAATTCCAATGGCACTGTGTTATAGGGGGTAACGCTCTGTGTTATAGGGGCAAGCATTTCAAATTCTCGCCACATTAAGGCGAAGCTGTCAAAGCCAACTTGCGACATTACAGGTACTGATGCAATGCGGTTTGTTCCCTCCATAGTAGCAATACGATTACGTTGCCCAATCTCATCTACAACAAAGTCGAGTGGTAATGTTAAAGTATATATATTGCGTTGGCGGTTAGCCACATAATTAAAAGCAGGGGCGATATTAACCGATGCAATAAAATTTTGAGATGATGCACCAAAACCCCCAATTGATACACCCATGAAATTATCGCCTGTAGAACCTGGAGTTTCATATAAAATTCCATAATCAAAAAACCTGTGGATACCTGTATCAATGTGAACATTGCGTTCGGCAAGATTAACATACTGAGCGGGAACAAAGTGAGCAGTCCACAATCCGTCCTGTGAATGGTAAAAATACTCGCCCCAATCAGTTCTGGTTAAGGGCTGGAATGAACCATTAGGTCGAATGAAATAATAATAACGATAGACATAACCAACAGCCGCCCAGTCGCGTGCGTCCATGTCGCGTCGCGTACCATCATGTTGAAAAATGTAGTAGAACCGTTGTGTATATTCACGTCCCCTGTGTACCGCAAGGGTACGAGGAAATCCAGTGCCTTTGTCCAAGAAAACAGGCTGACCATTAGCAAAAATCGGAAACTGATTAAACGAATGGCTAACCCATGGTAAACCACCTGTTGGAACAAACGTCATTGTAGGTATGTCAACAAAAACATATAGCGCACTTTGATGATTATGACGCGCTCCGCCTCGTATGTCGCACATACAATGGTACATATGCCTGCCCATATGCAACACCAAAGTGTCACCATATTCGGCGAAACGTGATGCACCCCCGCCAAAAGGGTTAGCTACATTTCTATAACCATGATGACCAAAATCCCCATAAACCCCACCAAAAAGTCTCAAATCATCAATCCGATTCCACTGCTTGTCATATCTAACTATGCGGATAACTTCCACATCTGTTCGCTCGTCCCAATTGGATTGACCAAATGCAGCAAAGTTGTAATTTTCACCACTGAACAATGCTCCAAAAAGAGGAAGTTCAAACGAGATATTCCTTGCGAATACAATCTCGCCCTCCGCGTCCTGCAATTGCGCAGTAAAACTTGATTGCTCTACGTTAAGCTCAAGAATCGAACCATCTGGATTTCTAATCAACTGACGACTAACACGTTCTCCCCACCAAGCGGGAAAGTAATGATGAAATTCAGTTTCACAAATCTGCACAACAATCTGATTTCCTGCCATAAACGCTGTATCTCGTGCGGGTGCTGCGCTTGCCATAATCGGAAACGCACCCAAAACCATCACGGACACCATCGCAAGACATAGTAACTTTTTGATGCTTCGGTGCATACACATTTCTCCTTTTTCTAGCAACCATAGTTGCAGTGGGTAAAGTCTTAGACTTTGCCGTTTTATATTAAGCGGTGCATGGTGTTATATTGAGAACGAAGCAACTCATTCCCCACTCATAAACCGCGAAATACCTACTCATGTAACAGAATATCTATTGTGTTACATGTCCAGCAGTTCAGTAAAATCGGCAACAAAAAAGCGAAGATGAATTTCATCTTCG
>WQVV01000325.1 GCA_009785665.1 Defluviitaleaceae bacterium | reverse complement strand
CACCGAAGATTTTCTAAACGAGGTATTTTTAGAACCAGCGCAGTACGAAACACTAATCGCAATACTAAAAGCCAAAAAGAATCTAATTTTGCAAGGCGCGCCTGGTGTTGGCAAGACATTTGCCGCAAGGCTACTTGCGTATTCGATTCTTGGCGAAAAAGATACTAGCCGTGTTACAATGGTGCAGTTCCACCAAAGTTACAGCTACGAGGATTTTATTATGGGCTTTCGCCCCACCAAAGACGGCTTTGAACTTTCACAAGGGCCATTCTATACTTTCTGCAAAACCGCGCAAGATGATTTGGAGCGGGATTACTTCTTTATAATCGATGAAATCAACAGGGGGAACTTGAGCAAAACCTTTGGCGAGCTTCTTATGCTAATCGAAAACAACAAGCGGGGTGAGAAACTCCGACTGCTATACTCAAACGAGTTGTTTTCCGTGCCAAAGAATTTATACATCATAGGCCTAATGAACACCGCCGACCGTAGCCTAGCAATGATTGACTACGCCCTACGCAGAAGATTCGCGTTCTATCAAATGGAACCCGCGTTTGATTCTTCGGGCTTTCAATCAATTAGCGACAGCTATAGCAGTTTTAAATTTAACAACCTAATCAAGCTAATCAAAGAACTAAACGAGGACATATCTCGCGACGAATCCCTTGGCAACGGCTTTAAGATTGGGCATAGTTATTTTTGCACGGCTGATGAAATAACAGATTCTTGGCTTTCAGCCGTTGTGAATTTTGAAATACTCCCCCTACTAAGCGAATACTGGTTTGATGAAAAATCAAAAGTAGAAAGCTGGACAAAAAAATTGCGCGGTGTTTTGAATGATTAAACTGCAAAATATTTACTACATGCTGGCCTATGCCTTTCACGTTTTGCACGAGGACGGCTATAAAAAAATAGCGGCGGAAGATTTTCAGCACGCAGAGGATTTATTAGCCGCAATACTTGCAAAAGGTATCTCCAATCAAGTGAAGCGGGGGCTTGGTTGTGAGTATATTTCCTATGTAGATATGACGCGTTCTCTGCGTGGGAAGATTAATATTTCGGCAACCATAAAAACAGGCGCGATAGCAACACAGCCGCATTTCACCAATGACATGCATTGCACGCCACACATACGTCTCGAAGCCATGAACAGTTTCCCAGCATTTAAAAAACAATTGGTTTGCGAATTTGATGAGTTTTCGGAAAATACGTACCTCAATCAAATACTAAAGACAACTGCGTTAATACTTATCCGTTCAGATAAAGTTAAACTTACACGAAAAAAAGCATTAAAAAAGGTCATGTTGTACTTTGTTAATGTGGACACGCTTCGCCCATTGGAGATTAAATGGGCAAATGTCAAATACCATAGCAATAACGCCACTTACAAAATGTTGGTAAATATCTGTTATCTCGCGTTGAAAGGGTTGCTACCCTCTTCGCAAGATGGCGTTATTAGCGTGCCGCAATTCAAAGAGGAGCATTTACATCGGCTGTTTGAGAAATTCGTGCTGGAATATTACCGCAAGCATTACCCACAATACAACGCAAAAGCCGCAAAAATCAACTGGATTGCAGACGACGGCATTACTGACCTTCTACCAACAATGAAATCCGACATAACCCTAGAACACAACGGCAAAACCCTAATCATAGACACAAAATACTACTCACGCACCTTGCAAAGCCATGGTTTGTACGACAGCCAAACAATTCATTCCCGCAACCTATACCAAATTTTCGCCTACGTCAAAAATAAAGACATTCACAACACAGGCAGTGTAAGCGGGGTTTTGCTATACGCAAAAACCAACGAACCAATTACACTAGATAACACCTACCAAATGAGCGGCAACAAAATCAGCGTGAAAACACTAGACCTAGACCAAAATTTCAACAACATCAAAACGCAACTAGACAGGATTATAACCGACTGGGAATCTTAGAGCGTATTGCCGCTACTCCTTCATACCAGGCGAACTAACCAACGCCGCCAAGTAACCAAAAACCACAGCAACAGTAACCCCACCAGCCATAGCAGTAAATCCGCCTGTAATCACACCAATCAAACCACGTTCATCAACAGCGCGTTTTACACCACGCGCCAAAATATTCCCAAACCCAGGCAGCGGCACAGAAGCTCCTGCCCCTGCAAAATCAACAAGCCGTTCATACCAACCAATCCCTCCAAGCACACAACCAATAACCACAAAAAACACCAAAATCCTAGCAGGTGTCAACTTAGTCAAATCAATCAAAAGCTGTCCAATCACACAAATAGCCCCACCAACAACAAAAGCCCAAAAGATACTACCCATAAAAAACCTCCATCATACATAAATTTAAAAGAAAGACCTTGGGGGAAAGGAACTTGTGATGTCATTTTCCCTAATGCGAAGCGAAAGGAAAGTGAACAAGTTCCTCTCCCCCAAACCCCCTCCTCAAAACTTTATAATTTGCGCCCTTACATGAGTAAAAATTTAACGAAGCTGTAATACCGCAAAAAAGCGGGGTCAAGGGGACTGCGTCCCCTTGCAGGGGTATTGGGGACAGCGTCCCCAAGGTCTTAAATCTTTTGACCTTAAATCTTTTGACTTTAAATCT
>WQVV01000324.1 GCA_009785665.1 Defluviitaleaceae bacterium | reverse complement strand
TGGTATGAACACTAGCGCAATTGACATCATCATTGCAATGTCGTGTGATGGGATTTTTACAATTTTCAGCGGGGACAGAAGGGACTCAATGCCGTTGGTTAGCTGAATAGGGGAGGTGGTCAGAGTGAGTATTGACGAACCCAGAATCAGCAAAATTATGCGGAATAACATTGTGAGGGCTAGAAAAATTCCCTCCAAAGTTAGGCGAATGAATCCGAATTGAAATAGTACAGTTTCCCCTGGGGTTAGGAAAAGATTAATCCCAGCGGCGAAAATCAACACAAATAAAATTGCGCGAAGCCCCCGAAACAACAAACGCGGCGGAACTTTCGACACCGCCACCAACGTGGCTATAAAAACCGCCGCAATCGCGTACCCTGCAAAATGATTCGCAAACAGCAGAATCGTGATGTACATAAGAGTTCCGATTAACTTAACACGAGGGTCGAGCTTATGAATAATCGACCCCGTAGGATAAAACTGCCCAACCGTAATGCGCGTCATTTTTTTCGCCATTCGCTGAGCACACAAATCCCTAATGAAAATTGGTCGCCCGCGTTCCTTTCTTTGTAATCTTTCACACTTCCACCGCCTTTGCAAGAGAAAGAAGAGCCGCCGCCGCATCGTCCACGGTGAAAATTCGCGTTGGAATTTGGGGGTTTGTTTCGTGAAGTTGCATCATTAGCCGTAATATTTGCGGAGTGTCTAGCCCGATTTTTTTCAGCGTTTCGCCCTGCGCGAATATGTCTGCTGGCGCACCGTCATGTAACAATCGCCCTTTGTTCATCACCAAAACGCGATTGGCTAGTCGTGCCGCGTCGTCCATACTGTGCGATACTAGGATTACCGTTATTCCCAGTGACTCGTGCATTTTTTTTATTTGCGCGAAAATTTCTTCTCTGCCGCGTGGGTCTAATCCTGCGGCTGGTTCGTCTAACACAAGAACATCAGGCCGCATGGCAAGTACGCCCGCTATCGCCGCCCGACGCTTCTGCCCACCAGATAACTCGAATGGCGATTTCTTATAATTCTCCTTGCCCAGCCCAACGGCTTTCAACGCGGCGATTACTCGCTCGTTTATTTCTTCGGGCGACAACCCCATTCGCGTTGGTCCAAACGCAACATCTTTGTAAATTGTTTCTTCAAATAGCTGATGCTCTGGGTATTGGAAAACCAGCCCCACCCGTTGCCTAAGCCCCTTGAGCAACGATTTATCCGAAATATCTTTCCCGTCAATGAGAATACTTCCCGACGACGGTTTTAACAATGCGTTCATATGCTGAATTAACGTACTCTTCCCAGACCCAGTATGCCCAATAATAGCGACAATTTCACCCGCCGAAATGGATAAATTTATATCCGCCAGCGCGATTTTCTCAAACACAGAATGCGCATTATAAATATGAGAAACATCACGCATTTCTATGATTGGAACACGATTTTCTGATTCGGCTTCCACCTTCAAAGGGGCTTGAAAATCTCGCGGCAAGTCGCTGGCTTCGAGACGCACACTAGGTTTTGACTGCATAAAAGCGGCGTTGCCCGTCACGGCAGTGATGGCAGTGACAAATTCGGCGGTGCTTATTATGTCGTCTTGCAGTGGGATTCCGTGGGTGCGTAGTTTGTGTGCTAGAGCGGTTACTTGCGGCACGCCCAAGCCAAGCTTTTGCATTTCGTCTACGCGTCGGAAAATGTTTCGTGGGGTGTCGTCCATTACCACTTTGCCCGCGTCCATTACGATTACGCGGTCTGCGCGTGCGGCTTCCTCCATGAAGTGCGTAATTAGAATTACCGTGATTTCCGCGCGATTTAAACGCGTGATAGTTTCCATAACTTCGCGCCGCCCCGACGGGTCAAGCATGGCAGAAGGTTCGTCCAGAACGATACAACTTGGACGCATTGCCAACACTCCAGCAATGGCAACACGTTGCTTCTGCCCGCCCGATAGGTGATTCGGTGCATGGGTAGCGTACTCGCTCATGCCAACGGCGGCAAGTGTTTCGTCCACGCGTTTGCGAATTTCCGCTGGCGGAACACCCAAATTTTCTGGGCCAAACGCAACGTCTTCTTCCACAACGGTGGCAATCATTTGGTTATCGGGATTCTGAAACACCATTCCCGTAGACTGCCGAATTAACCATGTATTTTTCGGATTCCTAGTATCCATTCCGTTCACCCACAGCGTTCCCTGCGTAGGCGAAAGAAGCGCGTTCAAATGCCGCGCCAATGTAGATTTACCAGAGCCATTATGCCCCAAAATTGCAACAAACTGCCCTGCCACGATTTCGATATTAATGTCGTTTAAAACGAGGGGCAGGGACTCAGATTCGTCATAGGCAGCATACTGGAACGTAAGATTTTCACTTTTTATCATGAGATAATAATAGCACAAATGTTGTAAAAATCAAAGTCTACGAGTATAATTGGGAGAAAGAATAAAAGATAAAGTCAAGAGATAAGGTCAAAAGATTTAAGGTCAAAAGATTTAAGACCTTGGGGACGCTGTCCCCTTGACCCCGCTTTTTAAAAGATTTGATTCGTTTCCAAGTCTCAATCTTAGAGATTGTAAAAATGGAATACGTCTTAGGGAAATACAATATTGAAAATTGAGGTG
>WQVV01000323.1 GCA_009785665.1 Defluviitaleaceae bacterium | reverse complement strand
TTACTAGCTTGCCATCGGCTAGTACGTTTAGGATTCTGCCATCTTTCATGTGGTAGCCTTCTATGAATGGACGGCGTTCTTCTACTTTTGTAGCCATTTTTAGCAAGTCGGGTTTGGAGAACTCTACATCAAAATGCCCTGCGTTTGCTAGGAATGCATTGTGGCGCATAACTTCGTAGTGTTTTGCGGTGATTACGTCTTTGTTGCCTGTTACTGTCACGAAAAATTCGCCAATGCGGGCGGCATCGTCCATTTTCATTACGCGGAAGCCGTCCATTACCGCTTCCATAGCGCGCCACGGATTGATTTCTGTTACAATTACGCGTGCGCCCAAACCTTTTGCACGCATTGCAACGCCCTTGCCGCAGAAGCCATAGCCAGCAACAACAACATCACGCCCTGTAAGCATAACATTGGTTGTATACATAATACTATCCCAAACAGATTGCCCCGTACCATGCACATTATCAAATAAATGTTTAGAATCTGCATCATTAACGGCCATCATTGGGATTTTCAGTGTGCCTTCGCGTTCGCGGGCTTTTAGGCGATTAATTCCTGTGGTTGTTTCTTCGCAGCCGCCTAGAAGATTTTCGCCATACGCAGCACATTCACCGTGAAGTAGGCTTATGAAATCGCCGCCATCATCAATGATTATGTGGGGTTTAAATTCTAATGTCTTTTTCAAATGGTGCCAGTATTCTTCCTCGGTGGCGTTGAACCACGCGTACACTTTGTAACCTTGAGACACCAACCCAGCACAAATATCGTCCTTGGTGGAAAGAGTATTAGAACCAGTAACCGCAACATCTGCGCCGCCTGATGCCAAAACCTGCGCAAGATACGCCGTCTTAGCCTCAAGGTGAACACACACAGATATGCGCATTCCAGCAAATGGCTTGTCCTTTTTAAATTGCTCCTCAATTTGCTTTAGAACAGGCATGTATTCCTTAACCCATTCAATTTTTTTAATCCCAGCTTCTGCTAGGGACGGGTCACGAATTAAGCTCTCTGACATTTATAACGCCTCCAAAATATATTTTTGTTAATATTACGGCATTTGGCTTCCTAATACAACCGAAACTTCCATTAGCTGACCGTCACGATAAAACTCTATCGTGGCTTCCTCGCCAGGCCGTGCGTTGTCCAACGCCGACCGAATCTCTGCCGCGCTTGAAACTCGCACATTATTAAATCTTATGATAAGGTCGTCGGGAAGAATCCCCGCAATATCCGCAGGCGAACCCTCTTGTATCTCGCGAACCAAAATCCCAGTAGACGGCAAGTTAAACAAACTACGCAAGAACTCCGAAATATCCGTTGGATTGTTAATTCCAATAAACGTGCGGCGCACCGACCCAGTTTCCAAAATATCCATCAAAAGCGAATACACATTGTTAATAGGTAACGCGTAACCCATGCCCTCAATATCTTCGCCAATTAGCTTTGCGGTGACAATTCCAATAACCTCGCCATATCTATTAACCAGCGGCCCGCCGCTATTACCACGATTAACCGCCGCGTCGGTTTGCAAAACGTCCAGATTAAGCCGACTACGAACATCGGGAATCTCGATACTAAGCGACAACGCACTAATTATCCCACGCGTAACCGTCTGCCCCTCGCCCATAGCGTTACCAATAGCAATCACAGAATCACCCATACGAAGCAAGTCCGAATTACCCAAACGCGCAACCACAAACGGAACACCCTTCTCCTCAAGGTCAACCTTGGAAGCGGCAATCACCGCCACGTCAGAAGCACGGTCATACCCAACCACACGCGCAGGCACATTCTCATTATCATCCAACGAAATCGAAATAGAATTAGTATTCTCAATCACATGATTATTAGTAGCAATAAACACATAGTCATCATCTTCCGCAAAAATAAACCCAGACCCAGACCCTGGAATCTCCCCGCGCCCACCACGCCCAATAGGCGCGGTAACATTAATACTAACAACCGCCGCTTTAGCTTCTGGAATTATATCCACAAAACAAGGCTCATCAGTATCAATAGGCACAACCACAGGATTCACCCGCACAGTTGTAATAAACGCTTCCGAAAACTCCTGCGCTTCCAACGGCACTGGTACTGGCAAAAAGTGATGCGTAGCAACATATCCAACACCCAGCCCCAGCCCCAACGTAACGCCGCCAATACAAAACGCCATCAGCAACACAAACAACCGACTACCAACTCCGCCAGAACCATCTTTCATAAACAAAGACCTCCACCATAGGAATTTTCCATGCCAAATTATTATACACACATTACTTGAATAAAATATGTACGATTTGTAAATTTTATCTTTTTTTGAAGATTTGAGGTCAAGAGATTTAAAGTCAAGAGATTTAAGACCTTGGGGGAGAACCTTTTCTGAAGAAAAGGTTCTCCCCCAAGCCCCCTCTCCAAAAAACTTTTTTATTTGCAGGCTTTGGTTGAGTGGAAATTTGATTAGGGCGTGTTCTCATGTGCGTACAATTAAACAAAATCTTACAATTAACAAGCCTGTTTGACGTATCTAAACAATGCTAAAATCATCATTTGCCCCAATAAATTTGTTAAAATTGAATGGAAATTGAGTTGATGATTGTATGATTTTGTTTAATTGTAC
>WQVV01000322.1 GCA_009785665.1 Defluviitaleaceae bacterium | reverse complement strand
GCACTAACAATCCCTGGCACTAAGCGTTTTGCAGTTTCGTTTTTGATGAGGTAATACAGCATTACCACAAGCGGGCCAAAGAAAAGCCAGTCGAAAAGCGTTAGCATTACAAGCGAAATCAGAACAAACAGCACCCAGAAAATCGCCTTGATTTTAATTTTGTCGTACATAAGCAAGCACAACAAACTAACGATAATCGCAAACATGATATTGAATCTAAATACCCCTAAAGCCAGCATGTAGAAGGGAATTGCAATCGCCCCAAAAATGAAAAGCCGTAGTATATACCTCTTCAAATTGGAAGTATGTTTATATCCCTCAACAATGAAGTAACCCAGAATCGGAAAAGCTACCCCGCCAGCGGCATACATGGGAATCAAAGCCCACAGTGGCAGAATATCCTGCCAAGGATAAAGCGAGTGGTGCAAAGCCATACCTATCATAGCAATCCATTTTAATTGGTACGCGTTTAATTTTAACATTTTGTCAAATCCTTTCTATTTTAGACGATATGAAATTTAAAACTCTCGCTTGGCGTAAACTCGTTGCGCTAAGAAATATGAAGCCGCAAACAGTAGCACCGCAACACCCAGCAAAACAGCCGATGTGGACAAAGTATTACGCAACGCCCATTCAACAATGGGGAACACTACTTCGCGGAACGGCTCGTATTCATTAACCAGCACAGTAGCCACCAGAATAAACACCGCCATTGCACAAGACGGCAAATAAAATCCAATCAGCTTGCCTCTGATGTAACCAGTTTTTAATAAAATCGGCAATGATGGCAAGTTGACAATTCCGCAGATTAGCACGCTTACTGATATAGTCAACAACATAGCGTTAAAGCTGGGTACAAAACTATGCGGCAAAATAATTGTACGCCCATACAACAGCATAGAACCAACTATTGATAAAATTGTCCCAATCGTAATTCCTACGAGCAAAAAAATAAGAATCAGCAAAAACCTAGCGCGCACAATGATTTTACGATTAACAGGAAGCGTCATGTACAAGTGATTAAGTTGCCCCTTCTCCTCCGTTACAAAGGTGTAGAACACATTGTCTTGCATAAAGTACGCTGCCATCAGAATCACAAAGATAGGCTCGGAGCTAAACAGCAACAACGCAATAGGAATTAGCATTCGCAAAAACATATTTAGCCGAAAGGATTTCATGCCAAGTAAATCCAGTCTCATCATGTTAAGCATTTTTTGCCCCCCTTTCCATGTAGACTACTACATCATCTATTGTGGCGCGTTCTGTTACTGCTTCGGCGGGTAGCCCGCCTATGTCGTTTACTTTCATTAGGCATTCATAGCCGCCGCTGTATTCGCGTAGCCCTATTGCAAATTTGCGTTTCTCTTCGGGTAGTTTTCCGCCACGCACAACGCAGTGTGCGGAAACTAGCTCATCTTTATCGCCGCAAAACGACACAATTCCGTTGCTTACATATACAATCATATCCGCGATACGTTCAAGGTCGCTGGTTATGTGTGTGGAAAATAGAATTGTTCGGTCGTCGTTTATCATGTATTCGCGCATTATGTCTAGCATTTCGTCGCGTGCTACTGGGTCAAGTCCACCTGTTGGCTCGTCTAGCAAAAGCAATTCCGCGCTATACGAAAGATTCACCGCCATAGCAAGTTTCATTTTCATACCCCGCGAAAAATCTTTAAATCGCTTTTGTGGGTCTAGTCCGAAGCGGGATAAATATTTTTGATATTCGTTGCTGTCCCAGTTGCGGTAGAAGGGTTTTAATCCCGTTTCTATGTTTAGTGGTGTCCAGTCTTCTTGAAAATACGGCTGGTCGAACATCACGCCTATTTTTTCTTTTGTTGCGGCATCACCTTCGGGATTGCCAAGAACGCGAATTTCTCCGCTATCTTTGTGAATCATTCCCAGAATTGCCTTTAGTGTTGTGGTTTTTCCCGCGCCATTTGGCCCAACAAACCCGCAACATAAGCCACGCGGAACATTGAAACTTACATTGTTAAGCATGAAGCCTGTATATTGCTTGCATAGTTTTGTAATTTCAATCGCATTGCCCATTATATTTTCCCTCCAATTTATTTTGTAATTCGGACAGAGACAGCCCCGCCGCTTTTGCTTTGTCTGCCGCCGTTTGTAATGCCTCGTCTATAGAGCGCAGATACTGTTCGCGAACCAGTTCCGCATTACCCTTAACGAAGCAACCGCGTCCTTGAACGGTGTATATTAAACCTTCCGCTTCAAGGTCGCCGTATGCGCGGGTTGTTGTAATTACACTCACTCGCAAATCCCGCGCTAGTTGACGCATGGAGGTTAATGGCTCGTCAGCCGTTAATTCTCCAGAAAGTATTTGTGCCTTTATTTGTGCCTTTATTTGCTCGTATGCTGGCACTTCGCTTTGTAGCGATACAATTATCAATTTAACCACCTCGTCGCACTGCTTATATATAGCATATACAGTATAGTCGATTTCGTCAAGTAAAATTTTTGAATATGCAGAATTGACGACAGACGAAGCCCAATTTCAAACGAAATCGCTATACAATGTTTAGAAACAGTAATAGACCTCTTGCATAATTAGCCAACGCCGCCTTTGCGGTCTTTTTGGCGCAAGCCTGCGTCGGCTGTTCCTTGCGTGCCGCTGGCACGCCGCGTCACTACCTCCTTGTCTTGCCCCAAAAATC
>WQVV01000321.1 GCA_009785665.1 Defluviitaleaceae bacterium | reverse complement strand
TTCATGTTTCTGTGCGCGTTAAGCGCGAAGATGTTTGTTCTAACTACCATGTTTGACATTTTTATACCTCCTGTATTTAGGGATGTCTCCCTCATTGTGATAGTCCTATCCATGGACTTTGGTTTCATTGAAACCGAGAAATGTACAAAGTTTTTGTACGCTTCTCGCTTTCAACGAGGTTGATTTTCAGCGGAAGATGGGGCATACTGTGAAAAATCTTACTGCAAGGAAGGGTGTGCCAAAATGAAAGTTGGAGATTACGTTACCGTGCAAGAAATAGCGAACCAAAGCGAATGCCGCTGGGTTGTGCTTACCGATTTTGCATATGGCGAGTACGATTCTATTGAGGGCGGCATTGTGCGTTATATTGCAAATACTAAGACCGAGGCGGGGAATGCCGCATATGAACTGGAGCAAGATGAGGAAACTTATGCACTGGTAGTAAGCGGAGCTTCATTGAGTTCGGTTATCGTTGGAGGGTTGTTTGTAGAATGATGAATGGGCTACGGATTAATTTAATTGTTGATAAAGACAACCAGTGGTTTGCTCGTATCTGGGTAGTGTTGGGCAAGCGGAAAGAGGTTGTTTATTTTAAAATTGATACAGGGTGTAATGCTGTGGTATTAAGCCACGACACACTGAAACGACTAGGTTTCGCCACAGGCAGTAAAGCCCTTTCAAATTTGCCTAATATAACGGGTACACAAGTTAGTGGCGATAAACAAGTATTCAAAAAGCTAGGGACAATTTCCCTGTACCGTGACCGTGAGCAATCTGTTCACATTTGTGACACTCAAGCTATATGCCATGCAGTGCATGAAACAAATGACTTGATTGGCACAGAAGCACTGCGGCAATTTTGCGGCGTAAATTTCAATTTAACTGACAAGAAATATATGGAACTAATCAAGTGACTGACTGCGAACACCAATGAAGAAGTGAGCCGCTATTGCAATAAATTTTTGAATGACGGTTTTTTTGTGCCTAACTTGACACCCGCTTTTAACATTTTCATTGTTACGCTTGTGAAGCTGATACACGCCGACCATGAAATTGCTGACGCTTTGCTTTGCGTGCGTTGAAAATTTTATGGCGTTCGGCGTTTTCAGTTTGGAGTTGTTCTAGTAGCTGTTGGGATTCTTCGTCGCCATCATGTGCCATTTTTGCAACGCGGTTTTCGTAGACTTTGCCGCTTGTTATTTTTATTTCTCGTGGTGCGTCAACTCCAAAGGCCGATACCATTTTTCCGTCGTTGCGGTCGTACATAATGCGAATGTTTTCGCCTATCATGAAGTACTCGCCTTTTTTAAGTGTTAGATGCAACATTTGTAGCACCTCCTTCAAGAAGTTCGCCGCGCAAAACTGATAATTCCCGTGGTGCTTCAACTGCAAGTTCTAAAGTGTCCTTGCCCGCCTTGTAGGTAAAATGCACTTTTATGTTGTCACCAATCATGATGTAGTCGCCTTCTCTTACTTTTAGAGATAACATGTGAATTTCTCCCTTCCTTTGGTTACGGGTTGCCCCGTTTTTGAACACCATTTCCATGCGGTGTTTTTTGTTTGCTCATGGCTTCGAGATGTATACGTTAGCTTGCCAATGCAGGTAATCGGCGAAATGCGGCTGTGCCGCTGTCTCAAAACCTTTACTTTTTGAGACAACGTAATGATGATAGGCAATTTCATCTTTTCGTTTGAATTAACTCAACGACGCGAAAATGCTATAAATTTTCGCGCAAACAAAAAAAGCCGCCTAACATGCATAAATAGGCGGTTTTTTAGTTTGATAAAAATTTCCTATGAAAAAAGCTAATGTATTTTGAGTTTGACACCGATAATTATTGTGAGAAGAAAATGCAAAACACTAACCAGTCTCAAAAAGTAAGGGTTTTGAGAAGGTAGTGTTATTTTATTTCGTCTAATCTTCTGTAAAAGGTGGCTTTGGACAATCCGCTAAGCTTTATTGCTTTATGTGCAGAGATTTTTTTTTGCTTCCACAATTCCACAACTTCATCAAAATTATCAACGGCTTCTTTTTTGGGCCGACCAAATTTAACCCCCCTTTCTTTTGCGGCGGCTATACCCTCCTCTTGTCGTTGGCGAAGGAGAGCTCGTTCTTGCTCCGCTACATAACTTAAAATTTGCAACACTAAATTGGAGATAAACGCGCCTGTTAAATCGCGTTCTTTTTCGCGAGTGTCCAGCAATGGCATGTCCAGCACCACTATAAAGGCTTTTTTCTTCTTGGTTATAAACTGCCATTGTTCGAGGATTTCACCGTAATCCCTGCCTAGGCGGTCTATGCTTTTAATTACTAGCGTGTCACCGCGTTTTAGTTTTTTTATTAGGCTTTTGTAAATTGGTCGGTTGAAATTTTTGCCCGACATTTTTTCTGCAAAAATCGCTTCCGTTGCCACTCCAAATGTTCTCATTGCGGTTACTTGCCGTTCCTCGTTCTGTTCGCTGGTGCTTACTCGCACATATCCATATTGTGCATTCATGTGTATCATTCCCCTCTAAAAGGTGGTATAGTTTTGTGTACACTATAGCGATTTCGTTTGAAATTGGGCTTCGTCTAGCCCATTTCAAATCGAAAAGCCTAAGAAATGGGGAACGCATATGAAAATTTTTAATGCAGAAGTAGAATGCACTGCCGCCGAAGTTGGTTACGATGCAACCAGACTAGACGCAGTAAACAGATTTTTCACACGAATGATTGAGGACAAGATTATTTTTGGCGTGTCATATCGTTTGGCGCG
>WQVV01000320.1 GCA_009785665.1 Defluviitaleaceae bacterium | reverse complement strand
TGCGAGGAGGGCTTTAGCCCGACGCGGCAATCCAGAAACATGAGTATTCCACTATTTCCTGGATTGCTTCGTCGCTTCACTCCTCGCAATGACGAGCAGCGGGTGGCTTTTTTGACAAGCTGCAGTTGGTTAGTGACACTAACCAACTGACGAAGGAGAAGCTTCATGACTGAAAAGTACAGCACGCTTTTAACCTGGGCAAAAGCAGACCTGGAAGGCAACTTAATGAAATGGTGGGCAGAAAATACCGTGGACGAAAAGCATGGCGGCTTTTATGGTGCAATAAATGCCGATAATACTCCGGACGAAACCGCCGACAAATTCATAGTCCTTAACGCACGGCTAGTATGGACATATAGCGCGTGCTACGATGCCACCAAAAACGAAAAATATAAAAAACTTGCACAACGTGCATATGAATATGTAGCTACTCATTTCTACGACAAAAAATACGGTGGCTTTTACACCTGGGTAAATTACAGGGGCGAGCCGGTTGCGGAGCATAAATTCACATACGGCAATGCATTTGCCATTTATGGCCTTGTAGAATATGCCAGGGTTTTTAACTGTAACGAAGCAAAAATGATGGCGCAGGAAACGGCAAAACTGCTGGACGCAAACATGTGGGATATCCAATACGGCGGCTACTACGAGATGGCATCGCGCGAGTGGCAATACACGCCAAATGTAAACTTGCTTACCGCCGACACCCGTGTGCAAAAGACCATGAATACGCATCTTCATATGGTAGAGGCGTACACAAACCTGCTCCGCATAGATAATTCGAAGGCGCTACGTTCCAAAGTACGTGAGCTACTCTACCTTATATTGAATAAGATAGTTAACCGCGACAATTGGCACTTCTACTTGTTCCAAACAAGAGACTGGGCGCCAACTACCCCGGATTTGACGCTTGGGCACGACATAGAAGGAAGCTGGCTGCTTTACGAAACAGCGGAAGCACTTGGTGAATCAGAAGCACTGGCGGACACACGAAAAGTAGCCGTTAATATGGCGCGTGCCGCCTATGACGACGGCATTGCAGAAAGCGGTGCAATGCATACAGAGTACCACCTACACGAAAGACGGTTCTCTGCCAATTTTTCCTGGTGGGAGCAATGCGAGGCTGTTGTAGGGTTTTTGAACGCGTGGCAGCTTACAAAGGAAGATAAGTTTCTTGATGCAGCGTTGGCTGCGCTTGAATATGTAGATAAGCATTTTATTGACAGGACACTAGGCGGTTGGTACGCGTGGGTCAATAATGATGGTACGCCTATGTCGCGCTTGTCAAAGGCTGATGGATATACTTGCCCGTACCATAATGCCAGAATGAGTATTGAGGTAATGAGGCGATTGCAATAAACGCATTGCCTGTGGTATAGTAGTCAAACTTATTATCAACTTCGGAGTAAACTGAGGAGGATAGCCCATGAACAACGAAGAAAAGATATTATCTCTGCTTGAAAACCAAGGCAAAACACTTGAGGCACTAATTCAGGGGCAAGTAAAACTGGAAGCAGAAGTAAAAGATATCAAGCTAGATATGGCTGATGTTAAACAAGAAATAACTGATGTTAAACAAGAGATAACTGATGTTAAACAAGAGATAACTGACGTCAAAGTATCACTCGAAAACAAGACAAACAAAAATATTCTCAAACTCGTTGACGGTTTTGAAATGCATTCGAATAAGCTAAAGAAAGTTGACAAAATGGAAGATGACATTGTTCACCTTAAAATGGACACATCTAATTTGAAAATGGCAACAAAAGAATTGTTAAAAAAGGTTGCGCTATAAAGCGCATATGTATAAGCTAAAAGACCCATCCAGCGCGTCGCCGGGTGGGTCTTTTATATTTACAGCAATTTAATTACCAGGAATATTGCTAAGGTCGTATATAGAACCGCCTTGCATTGCGCTGTTTCTCAGCCAGTTTTCGTTGTAAATTCTGCTGATTTCTAACATACCATTGTTATTTGCAAAATCGCGTGTTTCGTCGAACAGGCGAATTGCTTCTTCGGCTGTTGTTGCAAGAATAATTTGTGGCAACATTTCTTCAAAACGATCTTCAATCATTTGACGATCAATACCAAGTTGGCTTGTGCTGTCGATTTGCTGCGGCATAAGGATAAATTCGTCAGTTAATCTGAGACGCGGGGTAAATACAGTGGCTTGCATATAGTCTACCCACAAACGGTCTGCCGGCGGCAACATTGCGTTTGCCGCGAATTTTGCATTGTCTACGTTGTTTGCATGACCGTGAACATCCCACGTCCATATACCGTAATGCTCGCGCTCTTCTGCCGATAGTGAGCTAATAGGTCTTGTAAGAATTGGGAAGCCATCGGCATTAAGTTCTTCCCATAGGTGGCCTTGCGGTGCAAACATCATCTCGATACTGCCGAGTGGGGACATCATCCATGTCAATAATTCAAAAATACGGCCGGGATTTGGTGCGCCGCGTGTAATGAAAGAAGCATTCCAGCCAAGTGTACCATGTACTTGATGGTTAATTTGATGATGTGTCAAGCCACGGCTTGTTGCGGGAAGGAATACGAATGGGTCATCGCCGATTCTGTGGTAAATCAGTTCAATGCTGTTGCCCGGATCTTGTTCGCTAAGAATACGCCGGAAATGCAGACCGCTGTCTGTGGAATGGTCATGATATATGAGACCGCCGCGGCCGCCAAGTAGGTTTTCTTCAAATTGCTGTTGGGTATTGGTTAGGTTTGTTGCAGGGAACAAGCCTTCGCGGAACCAGCGGT
>WQVV01000319.1 GCA_009785665.1 Defluviitaleaceae bacterium | reverse complement strand
TCAAATAAATCCCCCAAAAAGCGGGGTCAAGGGGACTGCGTCCCCTTGCAGGGTTTGGGACAGCGTCCCAAGGTCTTAATCTTGTAATCTTTAATCTTTAAAATCTTTGAAAAAAAAGCTTGCATGTGACGTAGCGTAATACGTTATATTACATTTAACAAAGTTGATGGAGGGATATTTTATGAGGAAATTAATTTGTTTGACGGGGGCAGTTGTTGTGGCTGGAGTGCTTGTTGGGTGTTCTGGTGTGCCAGAGCCTAATACTATGCCCATGACCGCGTTTGCAGAAAGTCGTGTTGGTAATGGCGGGATTGATGTTATTACTGTGCGTGGTGTGGTTGAAAGTGTGGAGAGTCGGAGTATTTATTCTACTTTGGGTTTTTTGATTGATAATGTGTATGTTGAGATTGGTGATGTTGTTAGTGAAGGGCAAATATTGGCGGTTTTAGATACAGCCGATTTGGAATTGATGATTGCCCAGCAACGTGTCGAGCTGGAAGTTTTGCGCCAAATGGTGGAAATAATCCCGCCGCAAAGGCAAGCAGAACTTGCGAATCTTAGGCGTGTATCGTCACTTGCGCCGCGCCAGCATCAAGCGGAACTTGATGTAATTCGTCAGCATAATGAGAACATGGTTTTGCAAAGCCAAAGAATGCTTGCGGAAGCAAACGCCAATTTGACAAATAACACAAATATGCATATTGTGCAAGCCGAAGCGGCATTAACAGCCGCAGAGGTAAATTTAACAGCGGCGCGTCGAAACTACGAGATAGCACGTGGCGACCGCACCCAAGGAAATAACCCGCATGTACAAAACGCGGAAAGCGCGTACAATAGCGCGAGAATCCACTTGGAAACAACCGAGACAAACCACGAAAGATTTGAGTTGCTATACGAAGCGGGCGGAATGTCGCGCAACGAACTTAGACAATCGGAGAATGCGTTAGTGCAAGCGCAGAACGCCTACAATGATGCACGTACAAACCGTGAAAACGCGTCGGAATCGGAAGGGCGTACCCTTGAGCAATTGGAAATTGCATTGTATGCGGCAGTTACCACTTATGAAAACGCGCAGGCTTTGTTAGAAACAACACGTCTGGCTGCTAACCAAGAGATTGATATGCTTCGTAGCAATCTAGCCGCCGCCGAAATAGCCGCAAACACAGAGCCATTAGAGATAGCCGCAAACATGGCAAGAGTGGAAATCGCCTCTAGCGTGGAAGCAATGGAACACGCAATAAATCTGGAAATAAAAGAATTAAATGCCGCACTGGAACGCACAGAAATAGCCCTTCAAATACTTGAGAGACAAATGGAAGACTCCGTAATAACCGCGCCGATAAGCGGCACGGTGACAGCATCATTAGCGCGAGAAGGCGCGATTGGTGCGGGGCTGATGTTCATTGTGGAGGACACGGATAATTTGCGTGTAATGACGCGCTTCCGCGAGTACGACATAGGTTTAATTGAGCAGGGTATGGAAGTTGCGGTTCGTGCAGACGCTACAGGCAACGCTGTTCATGAGGGAATCATTAATAGGATTAATCCTGCGGCGGTTCATGGTTCGCCTATTGTGGAATTTGAAGTTGAGGTTGCAATTTCTGCGCAAGACACAGGTTTGCGCATTGGAATGAACACTCGCATCGAAGTGAATCTCGAAGACGAAGAACCAATAATAGAGCCAACAACCGAACCAACAACAGGGGGCGAATAAGATGACGAAAAAGATTTTCGCAATATTCATGTGTGCTGTGATGTTAGTTTCTTTTGTTACACCGCTGGCGGCAGAAGATTTCGGAACAAGCTATTTGGAAAACAGAATCCGCGAACTTGAAGCACAACTTGCGGCAATGCAAAACGCAATGGCTTCTGCTGCATTTGTGGACGCGGCGGCATTAAACAGGCAAAGGCGCGACGCGCAAGAACTGGAACGCTACATGTTCCATATGAAATACTACGGCGTAATTTTGACCATAGCACAAAACGACCTGCTAATCCGACAACGCACACTAACCCAACGCCAACTAGACATAGAAAACGTGCGGCTAGAACTAGGGTTCACCACGCAAAAAAACATGGACGATTTAACCGCCATGTTAAACAGCTTGGAGCGTCAAATTGAGAGTAACAACCAAAACATACGTCTTCAACAGCAACAACTTAACGAAAGGCGCGGGCGTGATGGTTATGAATTTATAGGCAATTACAGAATCCCAAACACTATAAACGCGCAGGTAGCAAATGCAAACGCATTACAGCGGTCACTAATAACAAACAGCGTAGCACTACGCGAACTAAACAACAGTATAGACCAAGCTCATGGTGCAAGCTGGAACGCTTTAAGCAACATGCACGAACAACGCGTTATGTTGGAACGCCAGCTAGAGGTATCGGCCATAAGTAGCTGGAACGCGTATCAAAACGCCAAGGCGCAAAGAAATTCCGCAGTAGCAACCCGTCCACTACTCCAGTCCCGCCTAGACCTCATAGACGAAATGTTCTACCTAGGCGAAATAAGCGAAATAGATAAACTGGCACAACGCTTCGCCATATACACAGAACTGCACCACATAGACATAACCGCTATATTGCTGGCAATGTCAGTAGCAGAGGTGAATATGATGGCACAAGGGTTTTCTGTTTAGGGGTATTGTATAAGGCGAAGAGACATTGCAAAACCGCGTAGAGTCAAGATTCTAGGCGGTTTTTGTTTTCAAAATTTTATTTGCGCCTACGCTGAAATGTTTTTATAATGTACGAAGTTTA
>WQVV01000318.1 GCA_009785665.1 Defluviitaleaceae bacterium | reverse complement strand
ATGCTTTTGGCGGTTTTTTTGCCCATGTTTTCTAGCCTTGCGTCTAGTGTGCTGGTTATGCCTGCCCGCTCTGTTTCTAGGCGAAGATGGGCGTTTTTTTCGTTCCATTTTATTAATTCGCCGTCGGTGCGGGCACGCAAAGAACGCCCGAACGCACAAAAATACACGGCTTCTAGGAAATTAGTTTTTCCCTGTGCATTATTGCCGTGTATTATGTTGACATTTGGGGATAACTCTTGGCGCGTAATATTCAAATTACGATACCCCACCGCCGATAGAGTTTTTATATGCATTTACGCGGGCGGGCGTAGCGGAACTATTAAGTATCTAAATCCGCGTTCGTCGTCTGCCCCGCGTATTGTGCAGGGGCTTAAAACTGTGTTGAATCGGATTGCTACACGCTCGTCGTTTATGGCCCGCAACACGTCTATGAAATATTTTGGGTTGAAGTAGATTGTTAAATCTTTGCCCTCTGTTTCGCAGGGTACGCCGTCTTCTACATGACCGCGGTCAGATTGCGCTGTTATGGTAAGGTCGTCGTCTTGTATGTCCATTTTTATGGGGAGCATTCTGTTTTCCACTGCCACCAAAACAGCGCGCTCAAAGGCGTTTAGTAGCTGGATTCTGTTTGCCACCACCATTGTTGAAAAATCTTCGTTGTAAATTTGGTCGTAGCGAATAAAATCACCCTGCAACAGGCTAGAAATTAACCGAAAACCCTCCGTTTCAAACACAGCACGATTTTCCGTAAAGAAGAAATTTACTACATCGTCGTCGCTATCGGGCAGGATTCGGCTTAACTCATTTAATGCCTTAGACGGTATTACTGCTTCACTTTCTGGTGCGTCCTCGCCCAGCTCCCGCGAGCAATACGAAATTCTAAACATGTCAATGGCCACGATTTCAAGGATATTATTCTTAATCTGAAATTTCTCGCCCGTCAAAATAGGTTTAGACTGGTCAAGAGACACAGAGAAAATCGTTTGCCTAATCATATCGCGCAAACCCCCTGCGCTTATTCCATAACGGGCCGTTGCCGCGTTTAGTTCGTTCTCTGGCACTGTTGGGAACTCATCTGCTGGTTGCCCCGATATTTGAAATCGTGAACGCCCACTCTTGCATACGGCATTGTACTTGCCATCTGTCTCTATTACGATAGATTCCCCTGTAGTTCTGCGCACAATCTCTGTAAACAGCTTTGCGTCCAACGCAATGCTTCCTGCTTCGTCTATCTCCGCAGGAATCATTGCCGTTTCAATACACATTTCCTTGTCATTCCCAATCAAGGTAAAGCCCTCGTCTGGCGTTGCCGTCAGAAGCACACATTCCAAAATAGGCGTATTTGTTCGCGTTGACACCGCACGCCCAACCAGTGCTAACGCATCTTGCAATTGCTGCTTGTCGCAGGTTATTACCATCACCATCACCCTCGCGTATATATTATATATATATGTTTAAAAGCAGTAGTAGCAGTAGTAGGCTCTGTGGATTAGTGGAAAACCCCTTTCAGACCCCATCACCACTACATTATACCATGTTAAAAAGCTTGTACAAACTCTGTTAAAACTCTTCCAAGTTATCAAGGCTATTCACATTACCTTTTTCTATAAAAATTCAGCCCATCTGTTATCAACAGTTATTCACATTCTATGCACTGTTTATTGTTAAATTTAAGGTCAAGAGATTTTAAGTCAAAAGATTTAAGACCTTGGGACGCTGTCCCAAACCCTGCAAGGGGCGCGCCCCTTGACCCGCTTTTTTGGGGTTTTTTATTGAGTGGGAAACTGTTCATGGCTTCGAGATGTATGTGTTAGTTTGCTATGCAGGTCATCGGCGAAATGCGGCTGTGCCGCTGCCGCTTGGTTTTCCAAATTATATCGTACACAAACATTAAATACAAGAAAACAGGTATGTGTTTCCTATGGCAAGTCTTGTTGGTGGCATTTTCCATTAACGTTTGTTTTATTTTTTGATGCTAATTAATGATGTTGTCTTTACATTGGCGTTATCGTATCGTATACTGCTTGCTAGGTGACCCTTACGACCTTCATATTGCTTATGTATCTTGGGGAGGTGATGGAAAACGCCGACCTGTTTTGGTACTATCGTCCAACCCACGCCTTAGAAGGGAAATGATTATGCGACTTGATAAATATCTAAAAGTAAGCCGAATAATAAAACGCCGTACAGTAGCCAACGAAGCCTGCGACGCAGGCAGAGTAGAAATAAACGGCAAACCTGCGAAAGCTTCGCAAGAGGTAAAACCCGACGACGAAATAGCAATCCGTTTTGGCGATAAGCTAACAAAAGTAAAAGTGCTTGCCGTAAAAGAAACCGTTCGCAAAGAAGATGCCGCTACCCTGTATCAAATGCTACAATAAAAGCGGTACAGCCGCCTTTGGTTGCGGCAAGATACATACATGTTACGAAGTCATACATCTACAGATTCTGGTGCGGAGTCTTCTTTTTTGTTTTTCTTAATTATTTGACATAAGTTGGCATTGTGATATAATCTTAGAAATTTTATGACAGGTTTTGCGCGTTCGTATTTCACATCATATATTTAGCGACAGCCCAAGATAAACTGCATTTTTGTCATCTTGCGAAATGCCTAAATAACGACGTGTTATTGCATACGAAGAATGATTATAGATTTCCATAATAACCGCAAGGCTTGCCCCGCTTTTAACAGCATGATAGCCAAAAGTTTTGCGAAGCGAATGACATGATACCCGTTGCGAAAAATCTAAAGCTTCCGCAGCAGTGCGAATTAAACGATACGCTTGAATACGGCT
>WQVV01000317.1 GCA_009785665.1 Defluviitaleaceae bacterium | reverse complement strand
TAAATGAAGGCCTCCATAGCCTGATAAGTTTCGGTACGCGTATGCTTATCCACGAGGTCGAGAATTTCTTCTTCGGGGGCAGAAACGCCCAATGTCTCCAGATTTTCGCGGATAAGTTTTTCCTGTCTGGCGTATTCAATATCAACGTACTTGGCCATGTCGCGGTCGAAGTACGCATAACTTTGCCCACCATGCATATCATTCTGGTTGCTCTGCAAAATAATAGCCGCCAGCGCGCCAGCAGACCGAATATTCTTAGGCGAACGAATAGACCCATGCCCATTGTTAAAACCATTTAGCAAGAGCCGCCCCAATGGAATTTGCAAACAAGTAAGAGTTTTCCCATACCAAGATAAATCTTGTATGTAGATGTCCCCGTTTAAATGCGCGGCAGTTTCTTCCGCAGGAAGCACGCGTTTTAAATAGTAACTTTTGGAAGCCGCTTCAGAAATCTGCAAAACCTTGGCCGATGGCGAATTACCAACATTAGCGTTATCCCTATTAGTTTCACGAACAATCTCAGCCACAGCGTCCATAAGTTCGCTACGGGCTTCACGAATTGCCGTGCGTTTCTGTCTATATAAAATGTACGCTTTAGCAACCTTGGTATATCCGCTTTCAATCAAAACAGTTTCCACTAAGTCCTGCACATTCTCCACCGTGCAAGATTTATCGGCATACAATTCCTCAAGCTTACGCAAAACATTTAGCGTCAATTCAAATGAAATTCGCTTGCCGTCACCAACATATCCACCCGTGGCCTCAAACGCTCTATCAATACACGCCGCGATTTTCCCCGTATCAAACGGCACTTCCAAATTATCACGCTTTAAAATGTACTGCATAATTGAACACACTCCCTAGGATTTGTCTTGTCCATTCAATTATAACCCTGCTGATTTTGGAAGTCAAACACGGAGACAAGACCGCGAAGGGAAACTTTTCCGAAAAAAGTTTCCCCCAAGGGCGCAGTGAGCGCAGCGAACATCCCCCGCACCTCTTCTTCAAAAAACATTATAAAATTGCGCCTATACATAAGTGGAAATCTTTTAGAATCTCACTCATGTATAGGCGCAATTTAAAAGTTTTTTGGTGTCATATTCCCTAATGCGAAGCGAAAGGAATGTGAAGAGGGGGTTTGGGGAAGAACCTTTTCTTCGCGATTCGTTACAAAGGGCAACAAGTATAAACCCGCATAAAATCAAGGTTTGAGCGGCAAACAATAAAATCCGTCTCTTGACCAGATGGGCGTGCTTCTTCGGCAGCGGGTAAAATCACTGGTTTAAGTCGGGGCGTTTTGCTTGGGTGCGTTTTATGGATTGCTCCTGCCGCCACTCTGCTATTTTGCCGTGATGGCCTGATAGCAGAATTTCGGGGACTTCCCTTCCGCGAAAAATTGGCGGGCGGGTATAGTGCGGGTATTCCAACAAATTTTCAGTAGAGAAGCTTTCGTCTTGGTGGGAGGCTTCTTTTCCTAATACGCCCTGCACTAGGCGAGAAACTGCGTCTATTAGAACTAGGGCAGCGGGTTCGCCACCTGTTAGTACATAGTTGCCTATGGAAATTTCGTCGGTTACGATTTCCTCTATAATGCGTTCGTCTAGGCCTTCGTAGTGACCGCAAATTAGTATTAGCTCCTTTTGTTGGGAAAGTTCTTGGGCTATGGGCTGGGTTAGAACGCGCCCTTGCGGTGATAAGTAAATTACTGGCGGCGTTTGGTCAGAAGTGTTTTGTAAAATATGTTGATACGCATCATAAATGGGCTGTGCCATCATTACCATACCTGCGCCGCCGCCGTATGGGGCATCGTCAACTTGGCCATGTTTATTCACTGCGAAGTCACGAATATTAACCGCATTGACTTCAATTAGCCCAGCCTTTGCGGCGCGCCCTAGAATGCTATGGCTTGCCGCTTCCCTTATCATTTCGGGGAACAGAGTTAGCACATGAAAAATCATGTGGTAAGTTCTCGTAGACCTTCCATTAGGCGAAGGATTATTTTTCCTTGGGGAATGGAAACATTTATAACAACGTCCTTGATTGCAGGCAACATGAAAGAATCTCCATCTGGCGATTCAATTACATAAACATCATTCGCGCCCGTGTGCAGAACTTGAGTTAGTTTGCCCAAATTTTCGCCGCTTTCAGATTCCGCTTGCAAACCTATTAAATCGCGAATGTAGTATTCTCCGTTGTCTAGGGGAAGGGCTTTTTCTGCTGGAATCGAAATTACCGCGCCTACTAAAGTTTCTGACATGTTTCGGTCGTCCACGTCCTCTAGCTTTAGAATTACAAAACCTTTTTGCTGACGGGCATTGATTAATTTTCGTGCTGTTTTGCCGCCGTTTTTTACAACATTTACTTCATCACCGATTAGTAACTCGAAACGGGAAGGGTCGTCTGTGGTTGGTAGTACGCGAAATTCTCCGCATATTCCTTGGGCTTTTGTGATAATTCCAATCTCAAAATCTGCCATTAAGCAACATCACCTTTCATGTTTTCCATTCACAGGTTATAATACATGAAGACACGGACATTTTCTAGGGGTGTTGCAGATGAGGTTTGTTTTAGATGTTCATTGCCATACGGTAAATAGCGGTCATGCGTACAGCACGGTTAGCGAAAATGCGGCACATGCCGCGCAAATTGGAATGGAATGCATTGGGATTTCTGACCACGCGCCAGGTATGCCAGGGGGCGCGCATATTTATCATTTTAGCAATTTGTGGAGTTTGCCAGAAATTATTAATGGTGTGCGAGTGTTCAAAGGTGCGGAATGCAATATCATGAACATCAACGGTGATTTAGACCTTTCC
>WQVV01000316.1 GCA_009785665.1 Defluviitaleaceae bacterium | reverse complement strand
TGGCCTTTGTGGCGTCGTTAGAGCGCATTAGCACTTTGCAATGCAGTTTGTTGTCCCGTATTAGAAATTGCATGTGCTGCAGGCAGGCCGGGTTTTCGTTAAATGGGTCTATGCTGTTGTCGCGGATATTTATTACCGCCCTGCGTGAATCTGCACTGCGTTTAAGTTCGTTTATAACAAATTCTACTTGATTAACATTACCATTTGCTATTGGGAAATTAACCATTCTGTCGTGATATGTGTATTCCCAGCATGTGTCTTCGCCAATTTTAAAGTCTAAAATGCCGTCCAAAACTTCCATTACATATTGCTGTAATTCCCTAAACCCGCCAATAAACAGTTTGGAAACCATAGGCTCTGCAAGGGGGTTTTGTACAACCATTGTAAGCGAAACTTCTTTTTGATTTTGGTCCCAGTCGTTGCAGCTAATAACATCGCCATGTGTGTGCAGTGCAACAAGGGCCTTATGATATGCCTCAGGTAATAAATTTGCTTCTACAAGAATTTCTTTCACGCTTAAACGCCACCTTTCGTACACATACTTTAACACAATTTTAACAAAATTGCGACGAAAATGTCATAAAAGAGTGGAAAGAATTAAAATCTGTGGTACAATATATCGACAACATTCTAACAAGCGCGCCGTCGCGCTCCCCGCAGCATAGTGGAGGAAGCGTAGCGGGGATTCATTCCCCGCGTAGTGGCGGGGTCGTAGGGGCAGCGCCCCTACTTAAATAGGAGGCGTTCCCATGATCTCTAATCAAATTTTGCAAAGCACCGTCGATGGCTTAAAAAACATTACCAGAAGAGACATTGTAGTAATTGATAGGGAAGGTAAGCTTGCCGCTAGTACCGAGGCCGTTACAAGCCCCGTCCCCCATAGCTATATCGAAAATGTTTTGCAATCGCCGGCAGAAAATCAATTGATTCAAGGCAGCCAGTATTTTAAAGTGCTGGACAATGGCATCCCAGAGTATGTGCTAATGGTAAAAGGGGACGACGAAGATGCTTTCCGTCTGGGTAGGCTTGCCACATTTCATATACAAACCCTGATGATGGCGTACAAAGAACGCTATGACCGCGATAATTTTATCAAAAACTTGCTACTGGATAATCTTTTGCTGGTTGACATTTACAGCCGCGCAAATAAACTTCGTATCGAGAATAATGCTGCCCGCGTTGTATTTCTAATAGAAACAACACTGGATGCGGAACTTAGTGCGGTAGAAGTTCTTCGCAATATGTTCCCGGAAAGGCAGCTTGACTTTGTTACCGCGGTGGACGAAAGAAGCATTATTCTTGTAAAAGAGCTGACAGAGGGCGAAAGCGAACAAGCCATTAACGCAATTGCGCATTCGATAGTAGACACATTAACTTCCGAAGCTATGAACCCGGCCTATGTTGCCATTGGCGGCGTTGTAAATGACCTTAAAGACGTTTCATCTTCCTATAAGGAAGCGCGCTTAGCTCAAGAAGTAGGCAAAATTTTTGAGACAGACCAACAAATTGTTAACTATCAAAGTCTTGGAATTGGGCGTCTGATATATCAGCTGCCGTTGCCGCTTTGCCGTATGTTTATTAACGAAATGTTACAGGGCTTTAGCATAGAAGATATAGACGAAGAAATGTTTATTACCGTAACCAAATTTTTTGAAAATGACCTTAACGTTTCAGAAACATCACGCGAGCTATTTATCCACCGCAACACATTGGTATACAGGCTTGACAAATTACAAAAAATGACTAAGCTTGATCTTCGCAAATTTGGCGATGCAATTACATTCAAAATCACGCTTATGGTAAATATGTACTTGCAGTATCGCGAAAAACAGCAGTTTTAGGAGATAATTAATGATTGAAATAAGGAAAGCAGTAAAGATTTACGAGAACGGCGCAAAAGGATTGGAAGGAGTAGACCTACGTATTGAGAAAGGCGAATTTGCCTTTGTAGTTGGCAGCAGCGGGTCTGGTAAATCAAGCCTTATTCGACTTCTGCTAAAAGAGATAGAGTTAACCAGCGGCAAAATAGTTGTTGATGGCGAAGATATTTCTCGCATATCGCGAAAAGAACTGCCATATTACAGGCGTAAAATGGGTGTGGTTTTTCAAGATTTTCGTCTGCTTAAAAATAAAACCGTTTACGAGAATGTGGCTTACGCAATGCAAATTGTAGAAGCTACAAACCGCGAAATAAGGCGCACCGTTCCGCAGGTACTTGCTTTGGTTGGCTTGGCAAAAAAGGCTAAAGCATACCCCAACCAACTTTCTGGCGGCGAGCAGCAGCGTACAGCACTTGCGCGTGCCATTGTTAACCGTCCGCCAATTCTTATTGCGGATGAGCCTACAGGTAATCTTGACCCGGACACAGCGTGGGAAATCATGACTTTGTTAGAGGCAATTAATGACCGTGGCACCACTGTAGTTGTGGCAACCCATGCTCATGATATTGTAGATGACATGCAAAAGCGGGTTATCGCGCTCAAAAATGGCCTTATTGTGCATGACGAAACTGGTGGGTACTCATACGAGCCAACGGAAGAAGAACCAGCCCCGCCAATTGAAATCACCCCTGAAATTGCCCCTGAACACATTGAGGAAGAAGTTGCTGAAACCGCAGAAGAAGTTGAAGAAGCCGAAGAATTAGAGCCAGAGCTTGAACTTGAGCCGGAGCCCGTGCAAGAAACGGAGCATATGCAAGAAGACGATAGCGAATACGAGGTTACAGAAGATGAAAATTAGAACAGTCAGATACTATATTCGCGAAGCGTTTAGAAGCATATTTATGAACCGTTTAATGTCGGTTGCGTCTATATTTACTGT
>WQVV01000315.1 GCA_009785665.1 Defluviitaleaceae bacterium | reverse complement strand
TTCGCGGGTTAGCCTTCTTGCTTGGTCGTAGGTGTAGGTTATTGTTCTGGATACTCCGTTTAGATTTTCTGTTCTTCGTTGTATGTTTCCGTCCAGATAGTGGCTATATGAAATAGATGATAAAGTGACTGTTCCGCGCCTATTGACTACGCTTGTTACTGTGCCTGCGAAGTTACGAGCGTAGGTGGTTACTACTCCATTGCCCGTGGTAACAGTTGCTACTCGGCTGTTTGCATCATAGGTGTAGGTTGCTAGTAGTTCGTTGTTTGACCTCACTGTATGCAATCGTTGGGCTACATCGTAGGTGTATGTGTTGTTTTGGAATACGGCGTTGTTTACGTATACTCGTGATTGGGTGCGGTTGTTGGCGGCGTTGTATTGGAAGGTTTTTATTATTCCGCCTGTTTCGTCTTGGCGGATTAGCCGCCCTTGGGCATCGTATCGTTTTGTTATTGTGTGTGTTCCGTTGGTTGCTGTGCGTATCGACCCCGTTGCTGTGAATGTGTACGCTCGGTGGTCTGCTACTATGTTGTTGCGTAGGCTTTCTTGCCTTACTAGCGTTGCCATACAGAACCGTCCATGCGAGCATTTCTACATCTGTTGCATTCACAACGTATGCTTATACTTACCATTAAAGAGATAGTTTCTTCGGGCTGAAGAAGCCCCCAAGCAACACTACTTTCAACTGCAATGCATCTGTCATCAGAACCACGCTCTCGTACATTTATGATTTCTCCGTTTTTGCAATAGTAAGCTCCATAAAAATATCTCGTCCCGTTTTCAATAACGTGTCTTCCAGACCAATTACCAAATTTAGCTTCTATTTGTTCAAACGTTGTACCTATGGTGTACCCTTTAGGTTGATTAGGCACCCGTATTTGAATAACCGTATCGTCAAATACATTAATCATCATGTTGCTAAACCACAAGGTATAATGACCCAGACCATAGAAGTGGTCATCTATCTGTAACGGCAGACCTAAAATTTCCTCCACCTCGCGCCTGCTATCCCACAAAGAAATAATAACATCAAGTTCTACATCTCGCATGGATTTAAAATCCAAAACCCTTTCATCACTGCTATCATGCGCAACAAATTCATCATCGCTAATACACGCAACGAAAATTATCGCAAGAAGCGATAAAAATAAAACACAAAACATTCTTTTCACAGTCATAGCCCTTCCGCGACAAGTTCGATTTCATTAGCGGAACATATCGCCCATTACCTTCGATTTCTAACAATACGTCCTGACCTGTTAATGTACCGCCAGTTTCCGTTAAGCAATTGAACCCTTGCATATCCATATTCATCAAAATCGTTAGCCCATTCAAACTCCATACCAAACGCATTTTGCCCTGTTCTGTCTATAAAAAATTTATTCCCTCGATACAAAGCGACTATTGCAAATCCTTCCTTAAAGTTAGTAGCAACCTCAAATTCTTGATTGAAAACATTTTGCCCTGTTCTGTCTATGAATACCACTGGGCCGCGTGAGTGTATACCAAGAGGGGTTTCATTGCCCCAATCCCACTCCCTTTCACCAATTATTGCAAACCCCTCGGAAAATCCTTGTAAAATGCTAACAATTGAAGGAAGCGAAATAACAAGATTTCCTTCTAAATCTATGAAACCAAAAAAGTCTTCATTGTTAGGTATTCCCCTTATTCCAGCAAGTCCTTCAGAAAATTGAGAAGCAGCGAGATAATATGGGGAAATAACTATATTGCCATAGGCATCCTTATAACCCCATAATCCGTCTTGTTGAAATCGGTATAATGTACCCCAATCTTCATGAACAAAATCCTCAATTGCTTCTGTAGCCAAAGGCAAGCCAATCCCTCTTAATTCAGATGTACAAGCAGTTATCCCTAAAATAACCAGTACAAGCAACATTTTAAAGCTCATTCGTTTTTTCACAATATCACCTTCCCAAATATTACTCGTTAGCGTCGTATTCCATAAATCGGTACTAAAGGGTTATTATGCCACACTTGCCATTCACTGCGTCTGTGCGCTCTGTGCGCCAACTCAATATCCAATCTCGTTACAGAGTGCCCCCAACCAACCATCATTGAGTAATAATCTCCAAATTGTGTGGCGGCAAAACCTCCGCCTGCCACGCCAAATCCCTGTCCATCGTTTATCCCCATCGCATGTCCTAGGTAATGCGCTGCTACCCATTTTGCATCCGCTAATGATAAAGGTCGCCCATTTGTTACAGTACACAGTTCAGCAAATCTTGTGTAATTTATAACATTTCCAGGACTCATAATAGTCCATTCCCCAGAGGTGCGGGTGGGGCGCATACCACTTGCATTAGTAGCATGACCATCTCGTATTTCAATGCGTAAGAAGCTTTGCCCTTGGGTTAGTAGCATTTGTGTACTAGCATTCAATTCAATTATTGTGACATCCACATTTACATAGCTACTTGAACCATGCCAAAAAGTTCCTCCCCAATGTTCGCGCATACCTTGAACGTATGCTTGTCGAAAAGTTATGCCAGTGTCACCAATTTTCGTATCCGCACCACTCCCTGTAATATTGACGTGCGCAGTGATAGATACATTATTTCCTTCCCGTGTTACTGAAATAGGAGCATGTGCAGGGGCACCGAAACGGTCTACTACTGCACTTCTAAACCTATCAAACGCCTCTTGAATAAATAATCCACTTGGGTCTATGAACCTTACTGGGTTGTGCATGGTAAACAAGTATAGGTTTGCCGCTTGTAGCTGGGCTAGAGGACTGTCTTGCCCCTTATGCACTTCCTATAGTGGGTCAAGGTATAAATTTATAGTGTGACAAATTATAAGA
>WQVV01000314.1 GCA_009785665.1 Defluviitaleaceae bacterium | reverse complement strand
TCTCGTGTAATCACCCGCCATTGCTCCAGAATCTCGCTGTAATCACGCCCCAGCCTGTCAATGCTCTTGATAACGAGAGTGTCGTTAGGCTTTAGCGTTCTCATCAACCGCTTGTACGCTGGCCGCTGAAAATCCTTGCCAGAAATCTTGTCAAGGAAAATGCTGTCGTCTGACACTCCAAAATCCTGCATTGCGACAAGCTGCCTGTCCTCCTTCTGGTTTTTCGACGAAACGCGGCAATAGCCGTAGGTTTGCGTTTTTTGAGTCATAATGCACCGCTCCTTTTCCAAAATATGCTCATAGCTTATTTTAAGGACGCGGTCATAGTATCTAGTGGTTTGTTAGGGCAGATACGGTATAGGTATGTTTTTTATGGTATAGGCTCAAGTTTTACTTCATTGGTAGAGCCATCTGAGTTTACAGCTTGGCGTACAGATGTATGGTCTCGCTTTGAGAACACGTCATTCTAAATTGCAAAATTAAGGATTTCATGCTCAAATAATCCCGAGGTGAGGATATTGGGAATATTTGATGAATTGAAAAAAGAAATGCAGCAAGTAGATGAATTGTCAGGACACAATGGATATTGGTATAGTGTAAGTCATGCACTTATAATTCTAGTAGCCAGTACGAAAAATCGCACTTAATTTGGTTCGCATCTACAAAGATGCAAACCCCAAACCTAACGCATCTTTAAAGGGCATTATGGCGGCTAACCTTTACGACTTGGCTGTCTTTGCTGATTTTGTCAAGTTTTTTTGCTCTGTTGGAGAATTAGAATGACGTGGTGATGCAACGAGGGGAGTATTCCTTAACCATTAGCCATTTTTATGACGAGGGGTACCGTTTATTATTTCAGCAAGCAGAAAGCGAACTTAATCGTGCTACGTTTGAATACCTTGACACTATTGCAAATCGTATATTCTTTCAAGCCGTTGGATTGCATGTGTCCACAGGTGTGACTGCCAACATTATATCTAGCATAGATGAATGCCATATTGCGCGATATTTGCGTGGTGAACCTGCGGGTATTGGTAGCGTATGCGTGCCTAATCCCGAGTATTGCCGTTCATATCCGTTTTCGTGTAATGACAGGCGGGCGTTTTATTCTCCAATTATGGACGCGACACTCACCGACACTGCTATTGGTCGCGGCTCTGTGAGTAATGCAGTTTCCTTTTGGTCGGGGAATACAACAAGTATTGGCAATAGCCGAAACAGGAGCTTTGTTTCTTACAGAGGTGGTGCAAATGTATTCATGCTTGAACGGCAGGCCTTTACAGGTGACACCATCATAAGCATCTACATTCATGAACTGGCACATACACTTAATGTGCCAGACCATTATTGCAGGCGACATCCAACAGAACCAATGTGTTCTGGGGGCATTTATTGCTGGAATCCCGATTGCGACCCTGGCCCACATCGTAGACCTCGCACATCTACAACTTGCATTATGAGTGATGCTGGCTCTACCATCCCTAACATAAGAGACAAATATGCGCATGATTTATTTTGCTCCTACTGTTTGAACGATATTGTGAATCACTTAACATCAAATGTTACAACTTTAGGGAGGGCTAACGGATTATGAAAAAACTAATGTGTGCAATTGCGTTTCTAGTGTTTTCCATTACAGTAGTTGACGGCGTGAGCAAAATTGAAGCGAGTACGCCAGCATATGAACGACAGATAATATTTTCCAATATCGAGGAGTTAATCGAATGGATTGAAACAGAAGACGCAACTAACTTCCGAAGTGGGCGGCTTGAAGAAAGCTTATTAGATTTTAGAAGTAGGGGAGGAATATTTATCCCCTACATTAGCAATCCAGATGTAGAGTTGGTTCAAGTCAGAGCAATACCCGACGGAAACTACATGACTGTGCAGTTTGTGCATAATACGCCCGTTGGTCAAATTACTGCCCGTATTGCTAACTTTAACTCCGCACACACCGCAACCTATGAAGCCGAGGGATTCGAGGCTTATTTTCGAGCAACAAGAGGAATCGGGAGGGAATTTGAAATATCGGAAAAGATAGTGGTTACAAGAAATCCACACACGGGTGAACATGAGGAACGAAACATTTCATATGCCTTAGTGGATAATTTAGACGACATACCAAGTCAACGATTTGCATTTACCGTTTTTGTAATGGACGGGCTTGAGATGGGCATAACACATCGCGACCCAGAGGTTGCTAAATATTTTGATGAATTGGTTTGGGCTACTGCGCCAATAACGTATATTCCATCACCATTGGTTGCAACCCCATCTGTAATACGTTTTGTAGTAGGTAGCACCACCTACACTATCAATGGAGTTTCCCATACAAACGATGTCGCGCCATTCATAGATGCCACGTATAACCGAACTATGATTCCCCTACGCGCCGCATCAGAAGCCTTGGGCGCGGAAATACATTGGTTTCCTCAATCTCGCAGGGTGTCAATTGTTACAGGCATAGACGAGCATCAACTAACCGTTGACGTTCCGCTTGCTGATGGCATGGGCGTTCCTGTAATACGAGATGGACGGGTTCTTGTTCCTATTCGTTATGTTGCAGAAATCCTAGGCGCGACTACTCGCTGGGACGGTGTTAATTCGGCAGTGTATATCTATATGTAAGCCCATAAATTTGCTAAACTTTAGGCGCGGTTTTTTACCGCGCCTTTGCTTTAGAAATTTTATTGAAGTAATTTAAATAGGGGAGAACCCCATGTGCGTACAATTAAACAAAATCATACAATCATCAACTCAATTTCCATTCAATTTTAACAAATTTATTGGGGCAAATGATGATTTTAGCATTGTTTAGATACGTCAAACAGGCTTGTT
>WQVV01000313.1 GCA_009785665.1 Defluviitaleaceae bacterium | reverse complement strand
CGCAGAAACGTCGTAGCTAAGACCTTGGTGGCGTTGCCCCCAACACCCCCACAAGGGGACACAGTCCCCTTGCCCCCTTCATTTGCGGCTGTAAAGCGTCGTCAAATTTCCACTCAACTAAAGGCGCAAATGATAAAATTTTTTGGAGAGGGGGTTTGGGGGAGAACCTTTTCTTTTAGAAAAGGTTCTCTCCCAAGGTCTTAAATCTTTTGACTTTAAATCTTTTGACCTTAAACTGTGTCGAAAAAAATTCCTCATGCATATTATGGTACAAAATCTCTTAGTGTCTGAGGAGACGTGATTATGGCTAAAGTTTTGGGGCATGTGTTTTTTGATAAGCAACGAGCGGCTAGTGTGCAGGGTCTGCATGGTATTGATGGTGTCGCTGTTGTGTTGCAAAGCGTGAACGCGCCTTATCTTTGGTTGGGTGCTTTGACTAATGGTTCGGGGCGATATGAGTTTACTAATGTGCCGTCGGGTGAGTATCGGCTTGTTGAGGTGTTTGGAGCAGCGGCAGTTTCGTCGCCTGCGAATTTTAATGATGCCGTTGCGGGTGAGATTCATAAAGCGGTTGTTCCGCCTATTGGCTCTGCGCCTGAACCGCCAGCTGGAGCTACTCATTTGGATTGTGTTACGCCGAATACGCTTTTCATTTCTGTTGATAATGAGGATAAAGATGACTTGAATTTTCTTAATGGCCCAGTGAAGTATGTGTCTATTGACACGAGAATGGATAACTGTGCCGTAATTTGTCCAGACAATTTACTTGTTGATGCCGATTTTGGTACGATGGGAACATTTTCGGCAGGAACAGCGGCAAACACAGGCGAACCAACAGAACCATTTCCAGAAAACGTGCCAGAGTTTGAATATGTTTTGCCGTTGTCGCATCCAGTGGAAACGCCAGAATATCCGCCGTGGTATCACGCGCCCGAAGATGGCGAGTATACAGTTCAAAATATCATGAACGACGATAACAGCAATCGCATTGGGGCATGGTGGCGCATTGCCGACCACACCACAGGAAACGAAACAGGCAAAATGATGGTTGTTAATGGCTACACGCAGGGTTCTGTGTTTTTTAGGGAAGACGTTGATGTAAAGCCAAACACGCATTATCTGTTTAGTGCGTGGATTATCAATTTGTTCAGGTCAGGGGGCTGGGCCGCCCCTAAACTGGGTGTCATTATTCTTGATGAAAGCGGAAAAGAAATTTACAGAGCTACACTTGGGGCGTTGATTCCTGTAAACCCTCTTGTGCCAGAATGGTTGCAAATTGGTACGGTTATAAGTTCGCATGACAACACGAAACTTACGGTTAAGTTTTTGAGTGAAGGCGAGGCCGCAATAGGCAACGATTACGCCATTGATGATATTTCGCTAAATGAAATTGCTGTGCCCATGTTTACGCCTGTGAAAAGTATAGATAAATCCGAGGCTTTTGTAGGTGAAACTGTTGTTTATACGGTTGTTTTAACAAACACATGTACGTTCCCGCTGAAGGATATTATGTTTATGGATAAACTGCCAGCGGGGTTATCTTTTGTGGTTGGCTCTGTTACTGTAAATGGCGCAAAGAAGCCCTCGGACGACCCAGAAGTTGGATTCGCGTTACCAGATATTAGAGGTGGCGAAAGCGTTGAAGTATGCTTTAGTGCGTTGGTTGAATCCGCAGAGCATACGCCAGCAATAAACAAGGCGGAAATTCACTATGAGTATACGCCTGTTGAAGGCGGCGCACCCACAACTTACGACGTGGAATCCAACGAAGTGCCATTGGATATAGTGCAAGGTGATGTATCTGTAACGTTGCTTATGAGCAAAATGGCAATTGGCGCGGCGTTGGTGCATGACGAATTTACTTTCGGGATATTCGAGAAAGACGCATCCGACCCATTGTATACCGCCAAAAATGATGAAAAAGGGCTTATTAGTTTCCCTGCTATGTTGTTTTCAAATATAGGGGAATATAACTACACCGTGAAAGAAATTGATGCCCCAGCAGATTGGGAAGCAGACACCAAAGAATGGCCATTAACAATAACTGTTACCAATGTACAAGGCAAACTGATTGCAATGGTGAAATATCCCAATGGAGTGCCTGCATTTGTAAACAAGCACCGTAGTGCAAATTGCGGCGCGTTTCAATTCCCAGATTTAACTTACGATAAGGCAGGCGTTTACGAATACACTTTGAAAGAATTAACCCCATCAGGCGACGGCTGGACTACAGATGACAGCGTTATAAAAATAATTGTAACGGTTGTGGACGACGGACACGGCAACTTGGTGGCAACAATAGAATATATAGATGGCTTCCCATCTTTCACAAACACCTACAACGCAGAGCCTACGCGCATTGTGATTAGTGGTTGTAAGGTAGCAATAGGCGCGCCGCTTCCCGTTGGACGTTTTGAATTTGGCCTGTTCGATTCAGAGGGCAATTTAATTGCAAAAACAACCAACGAGGCTGCCAATGGAATGTAAGAATATAAACTTCCCGCCACTCACATTCACATCAGCGGGTATATATTCATACACAGTAAAAGAACTCACGCCCTCCGACACAGACTGGAGAACCGACAACAGAGTATACCGCGCCATAGTTACCGTAACCGACAACGGCGACGGAACGCTGAATGCAAGCGTGAACTATCCCGACGGTTTTCCCAAATTCGTAAACACGCATTTCTGCCCGCCGCCGCCCTGCAATATATGTAAATACTTCGACTGTCTGCCGTTCCCTATGTTCTTGTTTGTTCCTCCACAAAAACCCGAATTTAAACGCATTCAAGAATCTTCACCCAATGCCTTTGACGTTTGGGATAATGCATTAAATTACCTCAAAAATTATTGTGACAAACAGGAGTAAAGCGGCAAAGCCGCATTTCGCCGAT
>WQVV01000312.1 GCA_009785665.1 Defluviitaleaceae bacterium | reverse complement strand
CCCGTTATATCCTGCATTGACATATACATAATTGCTTGATTGCCAAATTGCTGTGCGGCAATTATGTCTATGCGAACACCTTCTATAACCATAAATTCTTCCACAGGTTCCACAATGTTTATAAATGGTGCGTCGTGCTGGTCTACAAATCTGTCGAACATACCCAACCCTGCGGCGGCGTATGCCGTTCCTGCAAGCAGTACCATCACTGCCGCCGCTATTAAAACAAAGCCTATTCGTCTGCGCGGTTTTCTGTTATTTTTCATTTTATCTCCCACTCTCTTTTTTAGTTTTTCTGTGTCTACTTGCATTGTTGAGAATTTTCGGAATGCCTCGTTAATTCGCATTTCGTCATGGTCGAGTTTCATCAAAATCGGCTCCCTTCTCTTCCTGTGATGGGTAATGCATACCCACATGCATCCAAGTATTTTGCCGCTTTTTTCTTAGTGCGTTCGTACATTTTGCGTAGTGCAGACGGGGTTGCGTCCATTATTTGCGACAGCTCCTCGTAACTTAAACCGTCCACAATTCGCCCGTACAACAATGCCCTCTCTTTTGGAGCAAGCGGCTTCAACGCTTCTGCTATTTCCGTTATCGAAACGGTGTCTTCCATGTACACGGCTGGCTCTTCCTTCGTATCAAATAGAAACAACAACTTTCGCCTTTTTTGCCCTCGTATCTTATCCAAACAATCGCGATAAGTTATTCGATACAACCATGCAGAAAGATTCTTCCCATCAAAACGCGCTCGATTCTGATACGCCCACAGAAATACTTCCTGCACAACGTCCTCTGCATCTTGATGGCTGTACAACACAGATGCCGCGTAACGCACCAGCTTCTCTCCAAAGCAGGTTATTACTTCTTCCAATTCCGTTTCGCCGCCCCCTGCAAAGCGTTGAGATAGCTCCATTTGTCTATCTCCTTCCATTGTAATATGTGAATAACAATCGACTGTACCATTGTAGCGACATTTCTATGTAGTTTGTGACATGTTTTATGGAAAAATAAAAAATATAAAAAATTCTTTCCCTTGTGAGTGAAGTGGCGGGGGCGTATGATATTTTTATCACGAGAAAGGGCTGATGCTTATGAAATACTGTAATGCAACGGAGTTATTGCCCCCGCAGTTATTGCAAGAACTGCAACAGTACGCACAGGGCGAAACACTGTATGTGCCAAAGGTTAAGCGCGAATCTTGGGGCAAAGGTACGGGAGCAAAGGCATTTTTTTCTCGACGTGATGCGGCTATCCGAAGCCAGTATTCAAGTGGGGTTGCATTGGGTCAACTTAGTGGCGAATACTTCATTTCGGAAGACGCAGTAAAAAAAATTGTTTACAAAAAAGGAGCAACCAACATGAAAAATGAAATAGACTACAGCAAATATTTTTGGCAAAACGATTTAGTAAGAGCGCGTCGCGCAAAACCAGAAGACTGGAAACATCACTATCATCATCTATTCAACGCCGACGACAGGTTTTTCACAGACTACGAACAAGAATTACCATGGGACGAAGAAACAAGAAAAGAAGCTTGGGAAAACTACATCAAGTCAAACTGGAACAGCGACGAGCAAGTTATTCTGGTTTTTGAATCCCTAGACGGAAAATATGTAGGCGGCGGAAATCTTCACCGCATAGACGAACGCAATGGCACTTTCGGAATGTACGTTCACGCCGAAGAAGAACGCTACGCCATTGCAGGCGCGAAACTAATGCTAAACTATGCTTTCAACGAACGCCGTCTAAACAACTGCACCACAGGCTTCATAGAAAACGATACAATCTTTCAGCCAGTATTCGTAAAATTAGGCTTCAAACTAGAGGGTACAAGACGGCAACAAGTATTCCACAAAGGCCAGTACTGGAACGAAAACTTCTACGGGCTGTTAGCAGATGAGTTTAACGCGATGTAGTAAGACGTGTTCCCCCTAACAAGAAGAAGCATGAAATTTGACATGTCGCGGCGTGTTTTTGAGTTGTCGTCGGGCAGTATTTTGGCTATTCAAGCAAAATTTGATATAATAGACCTCTTGCATAATTAGGCAAGAGGTCTAATTAAATGTATTCGCATCAACGGAACTTTTCTAACAACATACGAATAATGCAAAGCAGAGGGATTGATGATAATGTTTACTGGGTTTACTCCAAGCACGATTGACTTTATGTGGAATCTACGCCTAAACAATAGAAAAGATTGGTTCGAGGCAAACAAGGGAGAGTTCCAACAGGCATTCCAAAACCCTATGAAGGCATTAGGTAAAGAGGTATTTGAGCAAATTGTAAAAGAATACAACAATCATGGTTTTATCCATAAGGTTTCTCGCATTTACAAAGATGCGAGACGCATCCGCGATGGCGAACCATACAGATGCAACTTGTGGTTTTCGATTGAAAGACCCAGTGAAGAGTGGACATCTACGCCTGTGTTTTGGTTTGAGTTGTCTCCCGAAGAATGGAGTTATGGTTTGGGATATTATCAAGCAAAGGCAGCAACGATGGCAAAATTTCGGGCGCGTATTAACCATGACCCAAAGAAGTTCGAGAAATTCATCGCTCCGTTGGAAAAACAAGATGAATTTATCCTTGATGGTGATGAGTATAAACGTAAAAAAGAAGCTCCATCACCCGCAACAGCCACATGGTATAACAGAAAATCCTTTTCACTTATTCATAAACAACAAAATGGCGCGGAACTGTATTCTTCTGAATTGGCTAATCGCCTTGTCAGTGGCTATAAATTTCTGATGCCGTTTTACGATTACTTTATTACGTTGGATTCTGACCCTGGAGCAGTATAACGATTTCGTTTGAAATTGGGCTTCGTCTGTCGTCAATTCTGCGTAGAAACGTTCGCAGAATTGACTCGTCCTCAGCCCATTTCAAATCGAAACGCCTAT
>WQVV01000311.1 GCA_009785665.1 Defluviitaleaceae bacterium | reverse complement strand
TTGTTCTTAGAAAGTTCTTTGTAACGGCGAAGATGGTTGAGAACAATTTTACGGATAATATTTAAGTTTTGCTGGACGTCTTTATTCAAGACACGGCAAAAATCCTCGCCAAAGTGAACATCAAGCATCCAATGCATGGTTTCTACAGACCACTCAAGCATTGCATGTTTAAGCAAATCATTTGCGGTTAAATTGCGACTTGAAATGTAATAATGCCATTCGCTTGTGACTTTGCTGCTAGTAATTACTATGCGGTTAATTGCACCTATGCAAGCTAGATTAACCCATTCATTGCCGTTGCATATCCAGCCGATATTTGGCGTTGTGAATGCAATTCTGCGTTCTATGCGTTCACGGTTTTTCTCTATTGTTTCGGCAGTGTCCATTTCTTTGCGCAAATCTTCGTCTTGAACATATGTTTCAATCTCTTCTTTTAAGCCTTTATGATTATCTTTTACATTCAGTAAGTAGTCGGATTTTTGCTTAACTATTGCTTTTGCTGTCTCTTTTTGGCAATTTAATGCATCGGCTACAACCATGCAACCTTCAAGATTTAACATAGCAATAAGCTCGCGTACCGCAGGGATTTCATTGCTTTTATCACAAACGGCTTCTTTGCCAAAAGTAAGACCTAACTCCGCTATATGCGCACTCACTATATGAAGTGGACTTTTGTAATTAGCCATTTTTCCCGTTGAACGCACTGTTTTTCCATGCGCTTTGTTTATCATTTTTCGGGGGCAGTTCAACCTTGAAGTGGCTTTTTTCTTTTACCCCTAATTTAACTATTTCAAGTAGCTTGACTGCAAGCGCGTAGCGTTAAAGTCTAGTACTACGCCAAACAGACCGTCCACAAAAATGTAATGGGGTTGTGTTCGGATATTAAATGGTAAAGTGCAAAGTTAATGATTGTATGGCTTCCGAGGAATCGGAAGCCATATTTTTTTGTAATGAGACCTTAAAAAATCCCTTAGGATTGTTGTCAAGAGGGACTTTTTTGACTTGGAAAATGGAAATAAAAAACCGCTACAATTCAGTTTATGACAGCATTTGGGGAATATTGAGCATACTGTTTAATCGCTATTTATTCAATAATTATTTTTTAGACGTGGAAATAGATTAGGGCGTGTTGCCACTACGCCCTAGTTGTTATTCTATCTCCAGCCCTTTGCAGTTCTTTAATTAATTTCGCTTTTTTTACTCCTCGTGACAATCACAGCCGCATGGGCATGGTACACCTAGCTTGCATTCGCATGGGTCGCATTTGCAGTTTACGCATTTACAATATGGATTTGTGCAAGTTCCGTTTGCGAGCATTTTGTTCACCCCCCATCTACAGTATTTCCAGTTTGACTTAACACTTGCGAGCTGAAAATCTCGAATGCTTCTACGCGTTTTTGGTGAAGCAAAGTGTTTATGCCAAACGGAAATGCTATATTATGGAGTTATTTTAACAGAAGCAATTACTACTGCAAGTACGCACTTTTTTGTGGTATAGTACCTAAAAAGTAACTATGGAGGTTTTGTATGAACTCTGAATGCACTCCCGTAAACTGCCCAGTGGTAGCAACATTAAACATGATTGGCGGAAAGTACAAAGCATTAATTCTATGGCACTTGGTAGACGGCACACGAAGATTCGGCGAATTAAAACGACTAATCCCGCAAACAACGCAAAAAATGCTCACGCAACAATTACGCGAGCTTGAAGCCGACAATTTAATTACACGAACAGTTTACCCAGTAGTACCGCCCAAAGTGGAATACAGCCTATCCGACCTAGGGCGAAGCCTAAAACCAATCCTAGACGCAATGCGCAACTGGGGAACAGATTACATGACCAGCACAGGAACAACCGCAAACTGCTTCATGACGGAATCCTAACAAAATCTGCCTACATAGATTATGTCATGCCTTGAACTTGTGAAACAATGCAAAATCATCTATACTTCACAGAAAAAAGAGGGGAAATTCCATGACTACAAAAAAAATCAAAATGCTAGTAACCGACTTGGACGGTACATTACTTAGAACAGACAAAACCGTATCAGAGAACACAAAAGCCGCGTTGCTTCAATGCCGCGAAGCGGGAATAAAAGTGGCATACGCCACGGCGCGAAGCATATCTGCGGAGAAATTAGTTCCGCCTAGTCTTTTTGATGGGAAGGTAGCAACTAACGGGGCGATAGTAGAAGTTGAAGGCGAAGTCATTTACAGACGTTTGATTCCAAGCGAAGTAGCACGCCCAATATTACTAGCTGGTGTCGAGCACGGGTTACACATGACATCTCAAGATGGCGAAAAGCATTATACGAATACAATTGTAAAAATCCCCGACCATTGGTGTGCGCTGGATTGGGAAGTTGTAGATTTTTCGCAACACAACATAGACGCGAGTAAAATCTACACATACGACCTTACGGCGGAAGACGTAGCATTTATACAAAACCTTCTTCCTAGCGATTTATATATGGTAATAGCAATCGACGGTTTAGCAATGATAATGCACCGCGAAGCAACAAAATCGAAGGGTGTAGCGGAACTTGCACGACACTGGGGGATTTCGCCATCGGAAATAGTGGCCTTTGGTGATGACCTCAACGACATAGATATGCTTTCCTTCGCGGGAACAAGCGTGGCAATGGAAAACGCGCTGGAAAGCGTAAAAGCCGTAGCAGATTTCACATGCGGCAACAACGACGAAGACGGCATTGCCAAATGGATTACAAATATACTATAGCGATTTCGATTGAAATTGGGTTTCGTCTGTCGTCAATTCTGCGTAGAAACATTCGCAGAATTGACTCGTCCTCAACCCATTTCAAAACGAAACGCATATAAAAGGACAAAACCCCATGACTACACATGAAACACTAAAACAGCATTTTGGATACGACACCTTCCGCGAGG
>WQVV01000310.1 GCA_009785665.1 Defluviitaleaceae bacterium | reverse complement strand
CCCAGGAATGTTGATGGCGGCGGCGCGGCTTAACATTCCAGCGATTGTAATAAGCGGCGGCCCAATGCTTGCAGGTCGCGTAGAAGGTCGCGCAGTCAGCCTCTCGCAGACATTTGAAGCCGTGGGCGCGTTTGCCGCAGGCAAAATAAACCAAGAAACTTTACAAGAATACGAAGACCAATCCTGTCCCACATGTGGCTCATGTTCTGGAATGTTCACAGCGAACAGCATGAATTGCATCACCGAAGCCCTAGGAATGGGTTTACCTGGGAACGGAACAACCCCCGCAGTGTTCGCAGAGCGTTTGCGCCTTGCGAAAATGGCAGGAAAGCAAATTATGCATCTATATAACGAAGGAATAAAACCCCGCGACATAATGACTAAAAATGCATTCCTAAACGCCCTAACCTTGGATATGGCACTAGGTTGCAGTACAAACAGTATGTTGCACCTTCCAGCAATAGCCTACGAAGCGGGAGTAGACCTACCATTAACACTAGCCAATGACATCAGCGCGAAAACGCCTAATCTCTGTCGTCTAGCACCAGCAGGGCCCCATCATATCGAAGATTTATACAATGCTGGTGGCGTTCCAGCAGTGCTAAAGGAATTATCAACCCTAGGAATCCTGCACCTAAACGAAACCACCGTAGCAGGAAAACTCGGCGATTCCATAGCAACGGCGATAAACAAAAACCCCGAAGTAATTCGCCCTGCAAACAACCCCTTCTCACCAGTAGGCGGGATAATGGTTCTAACGGGCAATCTAGCGGAAAACGGAAGCGTAGTAAAACGCTCCGCAGTAGCCGACGAAATGATGAAAACAAGCGGCAAAGCCCGCGTGTTTGAAAGCGAAGAAGCCTGCGCCGAAGCCATTTACGGCAATCAAATTAAAGCGGGGGACGTAGTAGTAATTCGCTACGAAGGCCCAAAAGGCGGGCCTGGTATGCGCGAAATGCTTAACCCCACCGCCGCGCTAATGGGCATGGGATTAGGAAAGGAAGTTTCCCTAATCACCGACGGGCGTTTTTCTGGAGCGTCACGCGGCGCGTGTATTGGTCATGTTTCGCCAGAAGCGGCAATGGGCGGTTTAATCGCCTTGGTTGAAGAAGGCGATAAAATTGACATAGACATCAACGCGGGTAAACTTCACTTAGATGTTCCCAATGATGTTCTGGAAGAAAGACGCAAAAAATGGTCGCCACCAGTTCAAACCGAAACAAAAGGTTATCTAGCACGCTACACGAAATTAGTAACAGGCGCAGACAAAGGCGCGGTTTTAGTATAGGAGTGAATAACGTGCAACTAAATGGAGCAGAAATTTTGTTAGAATGTCTACTGGAGCAAGGTGTGGACACGATTTTCGGCTATCCGGGTGGACGGGTATTGCCCATCTACGACGCATTGTACAAGTATCAAGATAAAATCAGCCACTACCTAACAAGCCACGAACAAGGCGCGTCACACGCGGCAGATGGCTATGCCCGTTCAACGGGTAAGGTGGGCGTATGTCTTGCTACAAGTGGGCCAGGCGCGACAAATCTTGTAACGGGCATTGCTACGGCGCATATGGATTCGTCGCCAGTAGTAGCAATTACAGGCAACGTGCCTGTTCCGATGCTTGGAAAAGACAGCTTTCAAGAAGTTGACATCACGGGAATAACCATGCCCGTAACCAAGCATAATTTCATTGTAAAAGATGTAAACGACCTTGCGGAAACCATTCGACAAGCGTTTCACATTGCGCAAAGCGGTAGACCGGGCCCAGTGCTTGTGGATATTCCTTCTGATGTGGCTACGGCAATCTGCAATTTTTCAATGAAACACCCCGTATCTGCCAAGGTTGAAAGTGTTCGCGTTACGCCGCAAAAATTAAACGAAGCCGCAAAACTAATTCAAGACGCAAAGAAGCCGCTGATTTACGCAGGCGGTGGGGTAATTGCCTCGGGCGCATCAGACGAACTTGTAGAATTTGCGGACTTAATAGGCGCGTCTGTGTGCGTTAGCGCAATGGGCATTGGTGGATTCCCCGCATCAAATGAGGCTTATGTTGGCATGATAGGAATGCACGGCACGGCTGTAGCAAACACTCTTGCCACAGAATGCGATTTCCTTATAGCAATAGGCGCACGTTTTTCCGATAGAGTTGTAAACAACCCCAGTCGTTTTGCTAGGGGCGCGAAGGTTCTTCATATAGACATTGACGCGGCTGAAATTGATAAAAACGTAGCAACCGCATATTCACTTGTAGGTGATGTAAAAAAGATTCTATCCCTGCTTAACCCGACTTTACAAAAGCAAGACCGCTCCGAATGGGTAGAACGCACACGCGAACTAAAAGCAAAACACCCAAATATCCAAACCGCAAACAACGGCTTGTTAAGCGGGCAATATGTAATCAGCCGTCTTAGCGAACTTGCCGCAGATGATGCCATTTTTGTTACCGAAGTTGGTCAGCATCAAATGTGGGCTTGTCAAAACCTTAAAATAGAAAAGCCGCGTCGTTTCCTTACATCTGGCGGGCTTGGTACTATGGGCTTTGGGCTGGGTGCGGCAATAGGCGCGGCGGTTGCAAATCCTAATACTTCTGTAATAAATATTGCGGGTGACGGTTGCTTCCGCATGAATCATATCGAAATGGCTACCGCCGTTGAATACGATGTTCCACTTATCGAAGTGGTGCTTAATAATCATGTTCTTGGCATGGTGCGACAGTGGCAGAAATTATTCTTTGGCAAACGGTATTCTCAAACGTCTTTGCACGGCAAAGTCACTGATTTTGTTAAATTGGCAGAGGCTTACGGCGCGACAGCTTTTAACGTCACAAAACCCGAAGAAGTTGACGACGTAATCAAAAAGGCTCTAGCCCTTAAAAAACCCGTTGTAATCAACTGCGAAATAAGCGACGACGAAAATGTTTTCCCCATG
>WQVV01000309.1 GCA_009785665.1 Defluviitaleaceae bacterium | reverse complement strand
TAATGGGTAAAGCAAAATTTGAACGTACAAAACCCCACATTAACATCGGTACCATCGGTCACGTAGACCATGGTAAAACAACTCTTACAGCGGCTATCACCAAAACTCTTTCAGACCGCTACTCTCTTGGCTCTGCCGTAGACTTTGACAAAATTGACAAAGCTCCGGAAGAAAAAGCACGTGGCATAACAATTTCTACAACTCACGTAGAATACGAAACACCAAACCGCCACTACGCTCACGTAGACTGCCCGGGCCATGCTGACTATGTTAAAAACATGATCACCGGTGCCGCGCAAATGGACGGCGCAATCCTTGTTGTATCAGCAACAGACGGCGTTATGAGCCAAACCCGCGAGCATATTCTTCTTGCTCGCCAAGTAAACGTACCAAAAATCGTTGTTTTCATGAACAAATGCGACGTTGTAGAAGACGAAGAACTACTTGAATTAGTAGACATGGAAATCCGCGAGCTTTTGGACAAGTATGACTTCCCAGGCGATGACACACCAATCATCCAAGGTTCTGCTTTTGAAGCATTGCAAGACACAAGCAGCAAATGGGGCGACAAAATTGTTGAACTATTCGAAGAGCTTGAAAAATTCATGCCAACACCAGAGCGCGACAGCGAAAAGCCTTTCCTTATGCCTGTTGAAGACGTATTCTCTATCACAGGTCGCGGTACAGTTGTTACCGGCCGTGTAGAGCGTGGTACCCTTAAAGTACAAGACAACGTAGAAGTTATCGGTCTAACCGAAGAAAAACGCAGCGTTGTTGTTACAGGTATCGAAATGTTCCACAAACTGCTTGACATGGCAGAAGCGGGCGACAACGCCGGCCTATTGCTACGCGGCGTACAACGTACCGAAATTGAGCGCGGACAAGTGCTTGCAAAACCCGGCAGCGTTACCGCTCACACAGTTTTTACCGCACAAGTATACGTTCTTTCTAAAGACGAAGGTGGCCGTCACAAGCCTTTCTTCAACGACTATCGTCCACAGTTCTACTTCCGTACAACCGACGTAACAGGCGTAATTAAACTACCCGACGGCGTTGAAATGTGTACACCGGGCGACCATATCGAAATGAACGTAGAACTTATCACACCAATCGCTATGGAAGAAGGCTCACGCTTCGCTATCCGCGAAGGCGGCCGTACAGTTGGTGCAGGTTCTGTTGTAAAAATTATTAAATAGTTTTGCGATAAACAAAAAAGGCGTTCCGAACTTGGTTCGGGACGCCTTTTTACATAAAGGGGTGGAAGATGTATAAATTGCGAATTTTGGTGTTGAGCATAATAATTTGCACGGCTTTGTTGGCTGCGTGTGGGCGCGACAGTACAATGCCCACAGGACAGGAACATGTGTACGATATTGTATGTGAAATTGCGTTGCCCGAGCCGGAGCCGCCAGAGGAGGTTTTGTTGGAATCGCCTGCCATGGGTAGGATTGCGATTCTTACCGAGCCGTTTGGGTGGGGCGGGGTTGGATGGGAGTGGTATTCCGCAAACTGGCTATATGAAATGCATAGTGCGGAAATGATAGTTCCCGATTCTAGGTGGGGTGGTTCAAGAGGTTCAATGTACGTAGCCGCCGAGGAAATTATAAACGACCCGGAAATTAAGGTTATCATCATCAATTCTGCGCCGCGTGGAGTAAATTATTTCATCTCAAAAATACGCGAACAGCGGAGCGACATCTTCATAGTGTATATCGAGTATGATAGCGACAATTATTGTGATTACCCCTATATTTCTCTGAATTTTTCGGAAAGCGTTGGCATGGCAGACTTGATTTTGAACATTGACATGCTTGAAATGTACAGGAGTTTGCCCGTACAAGCGCAAGCACTTGGCGCAGAAACGCTGGTGTTTTTCTACATTGACGGTTGGGATGACAATAGCTACTGGACAGGGCGTAGTTATTTTTATGATGAACGGGCAATTATGCGTGAAATGTCTGATGAAATTGGCTTGTGTTTTGTAGAAGTAGCGCGAAGCCCAGAGTGTATTGGGTGCAACTCCGACTTCTTTATGTACCTGCAATACAACGTGCCGCGCTTAATTGAAAACTATGGGCGGGATATTGCATTTTTAGGTCTTAGGGGAGCAAGAGTATTCACTACGTCTGCACGTGAGGGTGTAATTTACCTGTCCTCGTACAGGCAGTCGTCACCCGCTAGGCTTGCGCGGGACATGCGGGAATACATGCTTATACCCTCGTCTTTACTTGGGGTGGGAAATGAGACACTTTCCGACAAAAACAATCTCACATCCATCATTGAAGAGCTTAGAAATGCACTTGACGAACATGGAATGCAGGGTCGCGTCTCCACATGGCCAGTGTCGGCAAGCACGCTGCTAACCTACGCCGCCGTAGAATACGGCATCATGTGGATGAACGGCGACGTGCCGCAATATGGCGTAGACATGGAAATACTACAGCGAATTATGGCGGGCTTTATTGCAGAATACTCTGGCGAATACGGGCTTGGGGTACACCTGTCGCAACGCACACGCGATGGGAATGTTTACGAGAATTATGTATTGGTTTTTATGGATTTTATGACTTATTAGCATAAAGGGGCGGGTTACATGAAGAAGTTTATGGTTGTAGTTGTGCTATTCGCAATGCTGTTTGCCTACAATTCTATGCAAACACATGCAACCGTGGGGCCACTAACCGAAGAATTGCGAATACTTGCGGATGGCGAGAGTTTCACATTGTGGGCAGTGGGTAACGATACTGGAATATCGGCTTTTAGGCTGGAAGACATTGCGTATATCCTAAACGGTACACCGGCTCAGTTTAATTTGCGCCCTGCACCTGATGGGTTTCATTACTGGATAGTTAGAGGCGAAGCTTACACCCCAACAGGGCAGGAGTTTCGCCCTGTTTACTATACTATTTCTCAAGGCACCATGTGGGCCAACACATCTTATATGCGCATAAGAGTTGG
>WQVV01000308.1 GCA_009785665.1 Defluviitaleaceae bacterium | reverse complement strand
TGCACTCATTTCGTTTAACTGACGCTTCATGCTTGCTATGTTTTCCGCCGTGGAAATTGTCGGGTGAATGCCCTTCTTTATTGCGTTGTTTTCCGCTGGTAGACCAAACGCATCCCAGCCCATCGGGTGCAACACATGATACCCTTGCAAAATTTTGTATCTGCTTAAAACATCACTAAGCACATAACCGCGCCAATGCCCAACATGCAATCCCGCCCCAGACGGATACGGAAACATGTCCAAACAATAAAACGTCGGCTTGCCTTCTTCTTTCTGCTGAATCGGGCTTTCTGCCCATTTCTTACGCCATTTTTTTTCTACTGGGCTAAAATCATATTTCGCCATTTTTATCACACTCTCATTTAGGCGGTGTAAGGAAATTAATCCAACTTATTTCCTTACAATCGCTTATTCTTGCCATATTCTAAGGGTATGAATTAAAGTTGTCAAATTTGTGCAGAAGAGTAATGATACTTTTTCCGCTAAAATAAAGGGGACGGCATTGTTTTTACTATGCCCCAAACGTACCCTATTTTGTCGCGAACGTCGGCGCGGGTGATACGCTTGGGGCATGGTTATTATTATTTGGGCTAAGAATCACGTTTCAAGGTGTGTTCATGTTATTATCCGCGTTGAAGCAGGGGGAGGTATGAACATGGATAATGGCACAAGAAAGAAAAAAATGCGCAAGATGTTATATGTTTATATCGCAATTATATTGGTGCTGGTGTTTTCGTCTCGGACGATATATAACATTTCGTTGCCACGCGTAACGGTTGTTATGGCGCAAAGCGGGTGGATTACTCGGGAATTAGAAGTACGTGGGGTAATTGAGTTTTCGGAGACGCTAGATATTTTTGCAATGTCTAGTGGGTGGATGGAAGAGATTTCTGTGCGCGCTGGCGATTTAATTGACGAAGGCGCGATAATTGCCCGATACGCGCCAACTTCGGCGGATAACGCGCAAGCAGTAGCAAGCATTCTAACAAGCATTGAACGCACCGAGCATCAACTAGAGCGACTAAACATAACCAGAGCAGATATTCAAAGCCGCCTATACGGTGACTACTCGCAAGACTGGACAGTAACTGATGCAATGGAAATTTTTGAAGCGCGTCAAGCGGAATTTTTTGAAGCCCTGCGCCAATCAACAACGGGGATTCAAGCGCACGAAAACCCGCGCACCCAAGCCGAACGCGACCACAACAGGCACTTGGCAGAATTACAACAAGCGCAATCGGAACTAACCGCCTTCGATGACTTCGCGTATCAAAACAGCATAGACGAGGCATCAATAGCCCTAACCCGTCGTGTCGCGGAACTTCAAACCGCCGAAGCCGTTTTATCCGAAGCGCGGCAATCTGGCGGGGCGACATTTGACGAGCGTAATTATCAGCACGCGATAAACTCTGCAAGAACAAATTACCAAAGAAGTGTCACCGCGTATGAATCTGCGCGTCGCGACCTTGACACGGCATGGGGGAACATGCACTTCCTAAACATAGAAGCCGATTGGACAGAAGTTTCCACCGCCAACGCCTCAATAACGCAGGCGAGAAACGCATTAGAATCCGCAAGGCAATCACGCGACGATAATCAAGCCGCATACGAACAAGCGCGAGACAACCTACAACATGCAAGAAACACGTTTAACACGCAAAACAACGAACAGCGCGAACAAGCAATAACAACAGCAGAAGCCCAAGTAACCCAAGCCGAAAACGCAGTAGCCGACGCGACCCGCGCCTATGAAAACGCAATAGAAATTCTAAATCGCGCAAGAAACACCGCAGTAACCCAAGCGCAAACAAGAGTAGAAACAGCCCTAGCCGCCCTAGAAGAAAGCAACTGGACAGCAACACAAAATCTAGCGCAAGCCGAAGCAAACCTAATAGCGGCATATCAAGCCCTAAACCGCGCCGAACAAAATCAAGCCAGCACACAAAATGAAACTCGCCGCAACCTAGAGCGAGAACTACAAAACATAGACCTAGACATAACACAAACCCTAATAGATTTACGAGCAAGCCAATCGGCATTAACCGCCGTGTCGTCAAATTCCGACGCTATATATGTAACCGCAAACACCCAAGGCAGAATCATCTCACTGGAAAAAAGAGCAGGGCAATTCCTTTCCCAAGGCGAGATAATCGCCACAATTGGCATTAACAATAATCAATTCACAACACAATTCACAGCCACCCCTGCCGAAGCAGGATTCATAGAAGTTGGCGACCAAGCAAGAATCTACAAAAGCGGCTCAAACATAGGCATTGCCGCAACCGTTTCCGAAATACGCCCCACAGGCGATAACCTATCAATTCGCCTAATCGCCGAAACAGACCAATTCAACGGCGGCGAATTTGCAAGAATCCGTTTCCGCAAACAAACAGGCGTACACAATACAGTAGTACCAAACGAATCCGTTTTCGCAGGGGCAATGGGACAACACTATGTATGGACGGTTCAAAGCCGCCAAGGCACTCTAGGAACAGAATACATCTCCGTAAGAAGAAACGTCCGAATAATAGACTCCGACGATTCCCACACAGCAATTTACATGGGCTTCTTCATGATGGACACAGCCGTAATAACCAGCCACAGCCGCGAGCTAAGCATAAACGGACGCATAACCCGATTGGACTAGGGCGTGTTGCCACTACGGAAATGGCACGATTTCCGTAGTGAGAACGCGCCCTAGTCTACATTAGCTTGCTTTTTCAGTTCCGCAAAGCGAATATCTGTAATTCCTGCCGTATTCCTCATTGATTCTATAGCTTCGAGTTGTACATTGTTTTGAAAAGCGGCGATTATCATTTTTTCCATGCCTGTAGCTTCTGCGCTTGCGGCTATCTTTTGCTCCTTACGCCTAAAATAATTCTGCAACTGCAACAATTCACCTGCACGGTTGAGCGTGTCGTTCACAACGTCATTACCAGCGACAGTTCTTCTAACTTCGTCTGCTAGGTTTAATGCAACAGGATTTTTAAC
>WQVV01000307.1 GCA_009785665.1 Defluviitaleaceae bacterium | reverse complement strand
GAAGCAAAACGCAAGGTCGCGGAACGTACACGATGGAAGTACACCACTACGAGCCAGTGCCAAAGAGCATACAAGAGAAGCTTATATCTGGCAAAGGCGATTAGAGGTTTAAACTAGACTTATCAACTAAAAATTGGTATAATACCGCAAATTGAACTAGGAGGAAATCAAAAATGGGTAAAGCAAAATTTGAACGTACTAAGCCGCACGTAAACATTGGTACAATCGGTCACATTGACCATGGTAAGACTACGCTTACAGCCGCTATTACCAAAACTTTGGCAGAGCGTTATAAGCTTAGTTCCGCTGTAGACTTTGACAAAATTGACAAAGCCCCAGAGGAAAAAGCTCGTGGAATTACCATTTCTACAACTCACGTTGAGTATGAAACTCCAAACCGTCACTATGCCCACGTTGACTGCCCTGGCCACGCCGACTACGTTAAAAACATGATTACAGGTGCTGCACAAATGGACGGCGCGATTCTTGTAGTAGCCGCAACCGACGGGCCTATGAGCCAAACTCGCGAGCATATTCTACTTGCACGCCAAGTAAACGTACCAAAAATCGTTGTTTTCATGAACAAATGCGACATGGTTGAAGACGAAGAGCTTCTTGACTTGGTAGAAATGGAAATTACCGAACTGCTTGAAAAATATCAGTTTGATAACGCACCAATTATTCGTGGTTCTGCACTTCAAGCACTCAACGACCCTAACGGCGAATGGGGAGACAAAATCCTCACACTGTTTGAAAATGTTGACGAGTTCATCACAACCCCCGAGCGTGATACAGACAAGCCTTTCCTTATGCCTGTTGAAGACGTTTTCACAATTCAAGGGCGCGGAACAGTTGTTACTGGTCGCGTAGAGCGCGGTACGCTTAAAGTTCAAGATGAAGTTGAAATCATCGGCTTCTCAACAGAAAAGCGTAAAGTTGTTGTTACTGGTATCGAGATGTTCCACAAACTGCTTGACCAAGCAGTTGCAGGTGACAACGCAGGTCTTCTCTTGCGCGGTATCGCTCGCGACGAAATCGAGCGCGGTCAAGTTCTTTGTAAGCCTGGAACAATCAACCCATGCACAAAATTCACCGCTCAAGTTTACGTTCTTTCAAAAGACGAAGGTGGCCGTCATAAGCCTTTCTTCAACAACTATCGTCCACAATTCTACTTCCGTACAACGGACGTAACGGGCGTAATCACCCTTCCAGAAGGCACAGAAATGTGTACCCCAGGCGACCATATCGAAATGACTGTAGAACTAATCGCACCAATCGCTATGGAAGAAGGCTCAAACTTCGCTATTCGTGAAGGTGGCCGCACAGTAGGCGCGGGCGTTGTTGTAAAAATTCTTCAATAGTTTTTCCAGAATAACAATACGATTTTGATGCCTTTGGGGGAGAATCTTTTAGATTCTCCCCCAAACTATGTACTCATTTTAGCAGGGTTAAGAGGGGGTAGATAACATGCGTAATAAATCTATGTTATTTTTTAGGCTATCAAATGTTGTGCAAGCAACGGGATACGGCTTAATTGTATATTTTGTGATTTATAGAATTATCGCCCAAGAAGATGTGTTTTTAACTTATCTGTTGAATATAGCTCTTATTATCCTCGTACTCGTTTTGGACACAATAGCGCATGGTTTTGCGGCGAGAAGAGTGTCTGATATTCGCGAAATGTATGCAGGCATGGGGGCTGTATCGAAGTCGATTTATCTGTTGAGTCAAGGATTTATGCGTACATCAATGTACATGTTTTACATTGTAGTTTTGGTTTTATCAAGAGTTGCAATTTTAAGACCCGAATTTATGCCCCTTGAATTAAGAGATTTCGTTCATTCAATTGAATATGGCATTATTTTGCTAATCATTTTTGATAAGTTAAAAGATTTGCTGGCGGCAGATAAGCGGTGGTTTCAGAAGATGCTGGGCGTAACTTCCATAGATGAATAAATAGGGCGTGTTGCTACTACAAAAATCGTAGTTGCAACACGCCCTAATGAACTGTCCGAGAATAACAGTTTCTAATCCTTATGCAAGTTCGCGAATTTTGTTAATGCCCCTAGGTATGCTAATTCTACTGTGCCTACGGGGCCGTTTCTTTGTTTAGCAATTATTACTTCGGCATGGCCCCGTTTCAGAGTGTCGGGGTTGTAGTATTCGTCGCGGTAGAGGAAGGCTACAACGTCTGCGTCCTGCTCTATCGCGCCTGATTCGCGTAGGTCGGATAGCATTGGTCGGTGGTCTTTGCGGGATTCTACTGCGCGGGAAAGTTGAGCGGCTACTAGCATTGGGACGTTTAGTTCCTTCGCTAGACCTTTTAGCGAACGCGAGATTTCAGAAATTTCTAGTTGGCGGGATTCTGTGCGACTGCTTGCTGGTGCAGACATCAATTGCAAGTAGTCGATTACTACCAACCCAAGATTTTTTTCTAATTTTAAGCGGCGGCATTTTGCGCGCATTTCTGTTATGGAAATGCCAGGGGTGTCGTCTATGAAAATTGGGGCGTTTGATAAGCGACCTATGCTCATAGAAATTTGGTCCCAGTCTTCGTCGGTTAGCGCGCCTGTGCGTAGACGCTGCGAATCAACGGCGGCCTCTGCGGCCAGAAGACGGGTGGCTAGTTGCTCCTTCGCCATTTCTAAGCTGAAAATGGCGGTTGGAACGCCCTTTTTTACAGCGGCGTGTTGAGCTATGTTCAGCAGGAAAGCGGTTTTGCCCATGGAAGGACGCGCCCCAATCAGAATCAATTCGGAGGGCTGAAGCCCTGCGGTACGCTTATCAAAATCTGCGAAGCCAGTTTCCACGCCCGTTACCGCACCTTGATTTTCATAAAGTTCCTCAAGTTTGTTCATGGAGGTAACGAGGATTTCTTGTATATGCGAAAAATCGCGGGTAGCTACACCCTGCGATATTTCAAAAATACTTTTTTCTGCGCGTTCCAAAATTGCCGAGGCTTCTTCTTTTGCCTCGTAGCTTGAGTTTGTTATGAAGGTTGAGGCT
>WQVV01000306.1 GCA_009785665.1 Defluviitaleaceae bacterium | reverse complement strand
GCCGTAGCCATCATACGTGACCACGGCTACACTGCTCCTATAGTAGCCCTAACCGCCTTCGCGCTAGTAGGCGAAGCCGAGCAGTTCCTAAAAAATGGCTTTGATGGTTTTCTATCAAAACCGATTCAGACCTCGCGCCTAAACACAATCCTTCATCGTTTCATACGAGAAAAGCATAACCCAAGTGGCAAGGTAAATGATGTCCCAGCCCACGAAATAGAGGACTATTTTAAAGACTACCTAGACGACGAACCCTTCCGCGAAAAACTATTCCGCGACTTTGCGCGAAGCCAACAAAACGTAATAGAAGACATCAAAACCGCCATAAACGAAAGCAACCTACCCCACGCACGCATACTCGCCCATTCACTAAAGGGCCTGTCGGGTTTAATAGGCGAGGCAACCCTAATGTCTATAGCCAAAGACACCGAGCAGATATTAGCCAAAGAGGACATACCCAACGCCGCCTTAATGGAATCCCTAGCTCACGAAACAAAGAAAATCCTAAAGCGCATCAACCAGCAATATCCGCCGCTAATCACCCCAATCATAGCCACTCCCCTAGACAAAGAAGAGGCCGCAAAAATCTTCGACACAATAACCCCTCTCCTACAATCCAAAAACGTAGACGCGTTAGATTTACTACCCGACCTAGCCCAAATCCCCCAGACAGAACTACTAGCAACCCAGATAGGCGATTTCGATTTCGGCCCAGCTATAAAGACAATCGAAAAATTACGAGAGGAATTTGGAATTTAGAGATTAAGGTCAAAAGATTTAAGGTCAAAAGATTTTAAGACCTTGGGACGCTGTCCCAAACCCTGCAAGGGGACGCAGTCCCCTTGACCCCGCTTTTTGGGGTTTTGTTTTGAGTGGAATCGCTATAATTGTGTGTAGTTTTACAATGTTAAAAAAGATTAAGACCTTGGGGTAATTTCCGAGGTCTTAATCTTTTTCTTGATGTGTCGTGTGTAAAATGAAAGAGTTATTGCGAATGAAGATTCACGGGAAGGCTTTGTTCTTATTCAAAAAGCGTAACCGGCTTCGAGACGTATGCGTAGCTTACCAATGCATTTTATCGGCGAAAAGCGGCTTTGCCGCCCACCTATTCTGCTATGCCAATTACTAAGCCTACTGTCTTTAGCATGTCGGGGTGGGCTATTTGTTTTGGCGCGAAGGATTTGTTTAGTGACTCTAGGATAATTTCGCCCTTCTTTTGGTCTATGCGAAGGCGTTTGCAGTAGGCATCACCATCATATACAAAAATTCCTACGTTGTCTGGTTCTACTTTTGGTACGGCTTTTACGAAAACTATGTCACCGTCGCAGATTTTTGGTTCCATGCTTTCGCCCTTTATGCGCACGCAGAAATCTGCGCGTTCGCTTACTTGGGTTGCGGCGAATTTCATTTCTTCGTAGTCGCTGTCGCTGTCGTCGCTTAGATAGCAGCCTATGCCTGCGCTGGCGCGTTGGTGATACACTTTTAGTGTAATCCACTTATCGTCTTGGGCTGGTGTCTGCTCGAAGCGAGTGTTTAAGAAAGTTATTCGTTCAGATTCCTTTTCCAGCACGAAGTCTACAAGTTCGCGCCCGTGTTGGTCTAAGTTGCGATACTTGATGATATGCGTGTTTTCATCTTCTGTAAGAATAGCGATTTCGTCGGCTTTTTTGCGGTTATCGCTTGCACCCATCAAAAAGTCGATGCTTACGCTATAATGACGCGAAAGCATTTGCAAAACTTCCGAATTTGGCTCGCGAAAGCCCGATTCGTAATTTGCATACGTGCTGTAATTCAGCGGAATTTTCGATACAAGGTCGCGTTTACTAAGTCCTTTTTCCCTGCGAAGCAGGCGAAGTCTTTCAGCAATCATAGCACAAGCCCCTCTTAGCATTTTTAGATTGAAATAAAACTTTGCGAGTGAAAACCGCGAACGTTTTCACTCGTTTTTCTGCTAGACAAAGTGTTTATTTCCAATTGGAATGCTTTAGTTTAAACGTCCGTTCGTTGAAAGTGTAACACATGAATAAAAAAATCGCAACAGTTTTCGGGAAATAATCTTAGAAAATTTCCTCGGAGTGAATGTAAACTATTTTTCGATTTTCGCTTGACCATAGTTAATGTCTGTGTAATAATAGCTAAGTCGCACATACGCACTCGTTAATTGGAGGGAACATATGTTTATGAATATTGAGATTGAAAGAATCCGCCTACACATGAGCAAGGCAACCCTTGCCCGCAAACTCGCCATCACACCAGCAGAACTTGACGAATGGATTGCTCGCAAACGCGCTATCCCCGCCGAAAAGCTGCGCGCCCTGTCGCAGGTTTTTAATGGGTGCAGTGTTGACTACTTACTAAAAACTTGATGGGCGCACCCCATCTGGACATGAAGGAGGTGAATTATGAAAAATATCGCACTTGTTCTAACAGGGCTTATAATTGGAATTGTTAGCCGATTCTTTGGCGGATTTGATATGCTGTTGCAAACGCTTGTTCTGCTTATGATTGTTGATTTTATTTCGGGCATTGTTTCTGCCGTGGTTTTCAAGTGCTCTGACAAAACTGATTCTGGACGACTTTCTAGCTTATCTGGGTTTCAAGGGATAATTAAAAAGGGCTGTTGCCTTATGCTAATTGTAGTGGCAGTGCATCTGGACGCACTACTGGGAACAAACTCCCTAACCCGAGATGCAGTAATTATCGCATTCTGCCTAAACGAACTAATCAGCATTCTGGAAAACATGGGCAGAATGGGCATTAAAATGCCTGCTCCCCTTACTAATGCTTTGGAAATGCTTTCTGCAAAAAAGAACGCATAAGTTGTTCAATATGTGAAATCTGTATTGTTCATCGATTGTTATTCGACGTGAGGCACAAATATCAAAAAAGACACCGAAAGGTGTCTTTTTATTATATGCTAGGAAACTGCTATAAAATGGGAATAGGTGTCACTTGTAAGTATGTACACAAAAAAGCCCTCGGATATTCAACAGCAAGAGAACAGCAAGAGAAAAACAAGATTATATTAAATGT
>WQVV01000305.1 GCA_009785665.1 Defluviitaleaceae bacterium | reverse complement strand
TTTCCTCGTTGGGTTGGCAGCACATGCTTCATCCTGTTGTATTGCTCTACTGTTATCTTCATTGCCAAATTTTATCACATCTTGTTAGTTTTTAATAGTGGCAACACGCCCTAAAATTGACAATGTACAAATTTTTTGATAGTTTTGTCATGAAAAATCCGCTAGGGGTGCTTGCATATTATAGCGATTTCGTTTGAAATTGGGCTTCGTCTGTCGTCAATTCTGCGTAGAAATGTTCGCAGAATTGACTCGTCCTCAGCCTATTTCAAATCGAAACGCCTATATGCAGGCTGAGACTTACCCTTTGTACCTGCTCCGAGTAATGTCGGCGAAGGAAAGCGAACGTGAATGTCTAATGTAAAGACCTTCTTGCGGATTATTAATTTATCTGTGAGGAGGTTTTTTTAATGTCTGATTTTAGTAATGGTGGTGCGGCGCATGGAACGGCTATGGCGCGTACAAAAATGCTGGTGGTATGTGCGGTATGTATTGCGATGGCGTTTGTGCTTAATCAAATTTCGTTGTTTAGAATGCCGCAGGGTGGTTCTGTTACACCGTTTAGTATGCTGTTTGTTGTGCTGGCGGGGTATTGGCTGGGACCTGTTTGGGGGATTATTACGGGTGTTAGCATGGGGCTTTTGAATGCTATGACTGGTTCAACTGTTCACCCTATTAATCCTGTTGTTGGTTTTGTATTGGATTATCCCGTTGCGTTTGGGTTGCTTGGGATTTCTGGGTTTTTTCGCAAGATGAAATTTGGGTTGCAAATTGGGTATGTTGCGGGGGTTTTTGGACGGTTTGTTAGTGTGTTTATGTCGGGATTTATTATTTGGGGCGGCGTGCTTTCTTCTGCTGATGTTATTACTGGTGAGTTTCTTATGGCGGCTGCTGGGTTTTCGGCGGTTTACAATGCTACTTATATTGTGCCTGAAATGATTGCTACTTTGGTGGTGATTAGCTTGCCCGCAATGCGGCACGCTGTTGATGAGGTGACAAAAATTGTTTTGCCGCCTGCCGAATACGCGTGGTTGGTGGCTAAGAATAAAGGCTCTATTTCCATTAATGCGCGGATTGTTACTGGCGCGGTTGTGGGCGCGGTTGGTGGGCTTGGTTTTGTGTTGGCGGCGTATATTCGGCGGTTGGAAGAAATTGCGATTATCCAGTACACAACCAATCATGAATTGCTTACAGAAATGCCCAGAATCATTCGTACAATTGAACGCAACACGCAACAAATTTTGGCACTTCAAGCCGTTGGTGTAATTTTTATAGCATTGGGAGCGGCTTTGCTAATTTCGGTTTTAGCTCCAAAAAATGAAACATGATTTTTCCGTGTATATAGCGTAGCAAAATCGGCAAGGATAGCAATGATATATTGATAATAGGGGGCGATTGTTTTGCGCCGTAATTTAAAAATCATTGCTATATTGTTGTTTTGTGTGATTTCGGGGTATGCGGTGGGCAGTTTCGCGTATCTTCTGCGATTTCCTCAAGAAATTCGCTTAACGGAATTTACTACACATAGATTAAATGTAAGTCTGCCGCTTTCGGCTACGTTCCATGAAACGGCGGCAGTGTCCAAGGTGAATGATACGCCGCTTTCCGAAAGCATGAATGTTCGGTTAGGGCGACCAGTGACAATTCAAACCGATAGCTACGGCACTGCCGAAATGACTATCGGTGCGTTTGGAGTGCCGTTTCGTCGTATTACGCTTGATGTTGTTCCAGAGGTGGAAGTAATTCCCTTGGGGGTTGCTATTGGCGTTCGGATAAATACCGACGGAGTTATGGTGCTTGGGACGGGTTCGTTCCAAGGGGTTGATGGCGAAACTCATCGCCCTGCGCATAATGTTTTGCGGGCAGGGGATTTAATACTGGAAACCAACGGCACAGCAATAAAATACAAAGAAGATTTGAGCGAATATGTAGCCAAAAGCGAAGGCGACGTAATCCTATTAGTACGTCGCGACAATGAAGAAATTCATGTAACTATAACTCCGCAAGTAGCCGCCGCCGACGACACACGCCGAATAGGTGCGTGGGTACGCGACTCAACAAAGGGCATAGGGACGCTAACATTTTACAATCCTGCTACAAGCGAGTTTGGCGCGTTAGGGCATGGCATTCTTGATGTTGACACGAAAATGCTTCTAAGCGTAAGAAGTGGCACAATTATGCCATCAACTGTAACGTCGGTACAACGCGGCGCACGCGGAATGCCTGGCGAACTAGAAGGTCAAGTGGACACAAGCACCACTCTAGGAACAATAACCACCAACTGCCCCAACGGAATTTTCGGCGAATTAGAGCCACAAGTAAGCCGTCAATTCCAAGACCTTCCAAGAATGCCAATAGCCCAGCGCGCACAAATTCAAGAAGGCCCTGCCACAATCCTAACAAACGTATCTGGTTCGCAAGTAAAAGAGTACGAAATAGAAATAGAAACAATCCACCAAAACCCCACCGACGAAACAAAGGGAATGGTAATAAGAATAACCGACCCCGACCTATTAGAAATAACAGGCGGAATAGTACAGGGCATGAGCGGAAGCCCAATTCTACAAGACGGCAGGATAATAGGCGCGATAACCCATGTTTTCGTACAAGACCCAACAAAGGGCTACGGAATATTCATAGAGAGTATGCTACACCACTGCCCAAGCACAGCGGCATACTTCGCAGTTGTTGCGGCTTAGTTGAAAGAAAAGAAAAAAGATAAAAGAAAAAAGATAAAAGAAAAAAGATAAAAGAAAAAAGATAAAAGAAAAAAGATAAAAGAAAAAAGATAAAAGAAAAAAGATAAGACCTTGGGGACGCTGTCCCCAATACCCCTGCAAGGGAGCGCAGCTCCCTTGACCCTGCTTTTTGTGGCTGTATTGCTTCGTTAGATTTCTACTCATGTATAGGCGCAAATGAAAAAATTTTTTGGAGAGGGGGTGTGGGGGAGAACCTTTTCTTCGCGATTCGTTACAAAGGGCAACAAGGATAAACCCGCATAAAATCAAGGTTTGAGCTGCCAACAATAAAATCCGCCATGTGT
>WQVV01000304.1 GCA_009785665.1 Defluviitaleaceae bacterium | reverse complement strand
TTGTTTTTCTTAATGATTTGAGAGTTTTCAATCCACAACATTCACATATATGAGGATTCCGCGCAGAAATGCCGCCTGTACAGCATGTATGTGAATATTGCTTGAAAATACAGAAACGTAAGTGATTATAGTTGAATTGGTAGCCGTTCGGCAGAAATTGTCGCAGGGTTTATTAATGCTCTATAATTGTGCAAAATTGAAAAATTGAATCCACAAGTTGACAAATTCAAAATGACAAGAACAAAAAATGAAAGAAAGCGGCGTTGATTTTTCAATAGCCGCTGTTTTTTTGTTTCATTATAAAATGGCGTTACCCCTAGACCATTGGCATAGCCAAAATTAGAAATGAAAAAATTTGCGAAACATGTTGGAAAAAGTCTCATGTTTTTCCAAAACATGCCGATACATATAGCAGATAGGTGCATTGCACCATAATGGGAATTTGAAAATATCGTAATGTATTCAAATTCGCAAGCAATATGAAAGGATGGTAAAAAATGCGAAATTTTAGTATCGCACTAAGAAAGCACGTCGCAGTTTTTATGGCTGTATTGATGGTGTTTTCACTGTTGCCAATGACAGCAATTGCCGCGTCGGGAACGCAAGCCGTTGCAACGGCGGATAATGTACACACCTTTACGGGTGATGGATTTATCGTAACCACCACAGTGCATAGTAATTGGGGTGAAACAGGGCAAGGCTCGCAAGGACATAACACAATGTTTGAAATCACTAACACCAGTGACGAAGTATGGCCACATTGGGTATTCAGCATGAATCGCCCGCTAGGGCTTAACGAACCCACTGCATGGGGCGAATCGTGGCAGAACAACGGATTGTTCGTGCATCAAGATGATAGCGAAACTACAATCCGAAACCTTGGACATCAAGCACCAGTTCAACCAGGGGAATCTGTGCAAATTCATACGTACAGCAATACGCAGAGATTTTTCATGCCGACAGATTTTAGGGTGCGCCCTGCGGAACGTCGTTTAGTCCCAATCGCAGATAGAAGCGTGGACATAGAAGAATATTCTGTGTGGCACGGGAACAACTTCCATCACGCAATAATCGTGCAGAATACCACAACCGACGCAGGCAGACCACGAATAATTCAAAATTGGGAAGTGCATTTCGACGTAGACGGCGGCGGAATGAACCTGACCACCGTGCCAAATGCACAAGTAATCCAAACCACCAGCAGTTCCGCAATACTCGCATATATCCCAGGCGACGGACAAGTACTACACCCAGAGCAAGTTTTGCACTTGAGTATCATTGGCACTTTTGTACCCGACTCAAGCATTACAAACGTGCGGGTTTATGAGCATGTTGGTACGCCTTATGGCAATTGGCCGCCTTTTGTACCCCCTCCACCAAATGGCAATGGTAATAATAATGGCAACAATGGTAACGGTGGAAATAACGGCAACAATGGCGGTAATGGTAATAATGGTGGGGGTAATGGAAACGGCGGTGGCAATGACAACAACGGCGGCGGTAATGGCGGCAGTGGAACAGAACCCCAACCAACGCCAACTCCCACACCAACCCCACGCCCTCCAGCTATTCACGGGATTGAATTTGAACAAGATTTCGCATACGATATGTCAAACCTAATCCCACCAGTAATAAACAGCGTGGACGTGGAAGTTTTGCGTTTCCTTGACGGAATATACCGCATAACAATTTCCGTTGATGATTGCACCTTAGACCCTAGAGCTACTCCATTCTTTTTCTGGGAATCTGGCGAGGGAACATTCCACGACGTAATCGACTACCGCGCACCTTATGCGCAGTTCACCTTCATGGCGAACGCTGGTACTGCTGGGCGTAACGTCCAATTAATCATGGGTGTAGGTGATGGGCTTGGGCAAGTTGACCGCGCAATAGTCACTTTGAAGGGCAATGATGCGGATTACGCATTCGCGCCTATTACTGGGTTAGGAATACAACCACTCATTTCCCCATTCGCAGAGCCGATACAAAACAACTTTGATGCAATTGCAACCACTAACGTAGCCTTTGCATTGGATATTTCTGCAAACATGAATGACATTGACCCGCTAGTAGAAATACCCGCAACCCTTGCAAACTTCGCAAGATTAGCCCCACAAGGTATGCATTTCTCTGCTGTAGCAGGTGGCGGTAGCACCTCCCTTACTAACGCAAGCGGTATTGCATCTGCAATGCGTCGCGTAACATCATATGGCGGATTCATTGACACTACGCAAATGTTACCCTTAGCCGCCGCAACCCTTAGTGGGGGCGTAAGACAAAGCGTAATCGTGCATGTAGCAAGTTCGTGGGATTACAGCCTTGTCGCGCAAGCGCAAGAACTCGAACAACGCGGCTTTATTGTATACTTGGTAGTACACGAACAAAATGAAGAAGCCGCAAACTATCTACGCAACATGCATCCAAATGCTGTCACCTTCGCAACAATATCAGAGTTATCAAGCGTATTGGGGCAACTTCCAATATTCGCGTCTTCTCTCATCATGTCATTTGGAATTGAAGCATTATCGAGCCATTCATTCCTTGACGTAGCCGATAATCACTGGGCGAGAAGCTTCATAGAAAGCATGTATATTCGCGGTGTTGTTACAGGTTACAATAACAATTTCGACCCAAACGGCCCCACAACAATATCACAATTCCTAGCAATGGCAATGCGCGTAGCAGATATAAGACTTTACGCAGATGTACAAGGCATACACTGGGCAAGGCAATATATTCACTTCGGTTTAGAGTATGACTTTTTTACGCATATCAACCCAGATATTACGATTGCAGAAGTCCACATACTTCCGCCTGCTTCCTTAGTAGATGCGCCCATTACCAGAGAGCAAGCATATAACCTATAGGTGGGAAGATAGTTACGACGAACTCATGAACTGGAGAGTAGAATGAAAAAACATGCCATATTAAACATTGCTATCATCTCTGCTGTTGTGATTGTGCTAGTGGTGATGTTGATGCTATCTTTATCAACTATACCTACATCAGACCCACCACCAAGAAATGTTAGAATATTTGTTAGCGGGAGTCGAATGCCACATAACGTCCTTCTTGAAGTCAGCGA
>WQVV01000303.1 GCA_009785665.1 Defluviitaleaceae bacterium | reverse complement strand
GTCGTCAGCGGCCGCACGCGCCGCCAGCTCGGTTAGATAAGCGTCAAAACTAAAATACTCGGCCTCGAATCGAATAGTCGGGTTTTGTTCTTCAAACATTTGCAAAACCGCCAAAGTTCTTTCGTGGCGAACTGGACTGCCCCACCATGCAATAGTAATTACAGTGCGGTCGTCTATTTCATGCCTTGGCGGCAGGGTTGGTAATGTGATTGTTGGGTCGTAATCAGTATCAGAGGTACACGCCCCCAGCGCAATCAAAATCGCAAAAAGTGTTACAAGACACAGGGAAACTTTAAATCTGTTCATAAAATCAAGACCTCCTTTGTCAGATTTCCAACACGGTTCTCATTGTTTTCAGCGTCAAAAGTGCGGCGGCGAAATCGTAGTTTTCAATTTGTTTTACTAGAACTTTAGTTTCTGGGATTTTTGCTAAATCTTCGGTGAATTGAAGGCACATTGCGTCGTTGCCTGTTAAAAGTTCTTCCAGTCCATCCAGAAGCACGGTAATGTGTTTTTCAGACAGCGGCGAAAATTCTTTGTCAAGTTCGTCAGGTTTGTCAAAATTCAAATCCGCTTCAATTCCTGCTAGTATTTTTGAAAGTTTTCGTTCTAGTATGTCTATTTCGTCTTTGGGAATTTTCCTCGTCCTTAGAAGTGTTTCTGCTTCGTAGGCGACTTTTTCTAGCTCTGTCTCTTTGATTAAACCTGCAAGCCCCTTTAAAGTGTGTGCGAGCCTATGCGCCGTTTCAAAATCTGATGTTGCCAATGCGCCGCGGATATTTTTCACGGTGTTTTTTTGCCCGTTGTAAAAATCTTTTTTCAGCTTTGCCATTTCGCGCTCTAGGAAGCTGTTTATGCCTGTGTTGTTGTTGCTGGTTATTTTGATTTTGGCGGCTTCCAGAACTTCTGGCGACTGGTTATCGCGTATATATTTGTTCAAAATCCCGTTTAGGTGAACCGTTTGAATCGGCTTGGAAAGAAAATTATCAAACCCATTTGCCAGAAAAATTTCAGACTGACCAATTAACGCGTTAGCGGTAAGCGCGACAATTGGGCGCAGATACCCAAGTTTGCGAATGTTTTTAGTGGCTTCAATGCCGTCCATTTCGGGCATCATTTGATCCATAAAAATAATATCGTACTCTTGCCCATCTTGAATTAGCTCTATTGCTTCGCGTCCGCTAATGCAAGTTTCAATTTGCAAATCGTAGAACATTAGCAACCCACGCGCTACATATAAGTTGGTGTCAATATCGTCAACAACAAGAACCTTGCCGTATGGCATTGGTTCTGGAATAAACTTCACGCGCTTCACAAGCGAACTTGACAAATTATCTACACTCATCAAGTTTTCGGCGATTTCCCTGCCTATAATCTCGCCGCCCGAAATCTCCTGCGGTATGTGTATTAAAACATGCGTACCCACACCAACTTCACTTTCAATGTCGATTGTGCCGTTCATGAGTTGCAAAAGACTGTACACTATGGACATTCCAAGCCCTGTGCCTTCCACCAACCTGTACTCACGCTCGTGGAAGCGGGTGTACTCCTCTGTTAGGCTTTTCAGATTTTCGGGGGACATGCCGTGACCTGTATCGCGAATGCTTACCTGCAATGTAATCATTCCCGAAGTCTTATGCGGTAAACGCTTCAAACTCAATTCAACCGTTCCAGTATCTGTATACTTAAACGCATTCGACAGAAGGTTATTTAAAACCTGCCTAAGCCTAATCTCGTCGCCAATAAGGTATGCGGGTAAACTTTCGTCGGTATTAACTTTAAATTCGACCTTCTTGCTACCAAGGTAAATCAAATGCATTTGCACAACGTCAATGACCATGCTTGCCACTTCGTATGGCTTGTTAAGCGTTTCAAGCTTGCCCGCTTCAATGCGGCTAAGGTCAAGAATATCATTAACCAGACTAAGTAAAATATTTGAGGAATTGTAAATTTTTGCAAACGCTTCTTCCACAACCAGCGAAATTGTTGGGTTTTGCAATTGAATTTCCGATATACCAAGCACCGCCGTAAGTGGTGTGCGAATTTCATGACTCATTCGCGCAAGGAAACGGCTTTTTGCGGTAGAATTTTCTTCCGCAATTTCGGAAGCGCGTTGCTTGTGTTCGATGATTCCTGAAAGACTATTGTAAATCCGCGAAAACTCATCGCCATTGCCAGAAGCAGATTCGCCGCCCAAATCGTGTACACGTTCTTCTATTTCGTGTACGCGTTTTGCGAAGCTAATTATCATTATAATCGCAAGCACAAGAGTACCTGCAAACGCCCCAAGCACCATAGCGATTGTTCTATTCATAGAACGGTTAATCACCATATCAGTTTCGCGAGAAACTTCTCTAGCCGACACCAAAGAAAGGTCTGCCAAGAACTCCAGAATCAACTCTATGCGATTCATGTAGAGGTTCACATAACCCAATTCTTCGCTGTGGTCGCCTCCAGGGAAAAAGTGGTTGGTAAACTGGGCATATACATAGTACAAATATTCCTGCGCCAACTCCATATGTTCCAGAACCATTTCCATGCGTTCTTCTGGAATTAGCGGGTCGTCTATCGCAAGTTGCTTGTATTCGTCCATCAACAAAACCAGTGCCGCGTAACTGTCCGAAATTTCCCCCGATATAAACCGCCGTGTATGCTGTGGGGCTTCGTTAAGCCAAGCTTCCGACATAAACGAATCCCTTAGCATAAACCGCAAGCCCATAAAATCCCCTTGTATTCGGTAAACAAGTTCCCGCCGCGCAAATATAAAATTAATATTGTCGCGGTGCATAGTATCAACTTCGCGTATAGTAACATTGGTTTGCACTGCCACCGCAAGCAACAAAACAATAACAAGCGCGAACGAAAGCACCATTTTCGTAGAAATTTTAACTCGCCTAATCTTCTTCCGCAGGTAATTTCTCATCGGCATACCTCCAGACTTAAAAAGAGAAAAGATAAAGAGAACAGACCTTGGGGGCGTTGCCCCCAATCCCCCATAAACTTTTAAAAAAGTTTAATCAAATAATTTAGATTGCCTCGTAAAACCCCTGTAATACAGGCATTTTCACAAGAATGATGGTTGAGTTTACTACCAATTTACTACTACGGAAAGAACTTTGATATGCCCTTAAATTCTTGTGAGT
>WQVV01000302.1 GCA_009785665.1 Defluviitaleaceae bacterium | reverse complement strand
CTAGGGCGTGTTCCCACTATTTAATAGACAAATAAATCAACGCCAGCTGAATGAATGCAGCATACATGATATCAAGTTTATCGAAGCGACAAAAAACACGGCGAAAGCCTTGAATTAAACGAAATAATCGCTCAACCTCATTGCGAAGTTTATAGAGTTGGTGGTCGTACTCCCATGAATTAATGCGGTTCGATTTGGGTGGGACAACAGGCTCAAACTTTAGCATCTGCGCAATGTAGCGAGTAAAGTCATCTTCATAAGCCCTATCCATAATCAGAGGGGTTAGATGCTTCTGCTTACCAACCGTTTCCATAAGAAGCCTGCCTTGTGGTGCATCATGACACTGTCCCGCACTTAGTGTGAAAGCTACTGCTTCACTTGCACTGGCAGCCATCATGTGGATTTTAGTTGTTAATCCACCTCTGCAACGACCAATTGATTGCTCACCATTTTTTTTAATGCGCCACATGCATCCGGATGAACAGGAACAATCATTGAGTCCAACAATCTCTTGATTACCCCTGTATTCACTGCGCCGCTTACATGTAACTCCAGAAACAATTTTTCGATTACTCCATCTACAACCCAGCGATTGAAACGCTTGTAAATTACATGCCAATACCCGTATTCCTTTGGTAGCCGTCTCCATTTACAGCCATTTTCACAGATATACAGTAAGGCGTTTATAAAGGTCATGTTTTCTACTACTACTCTACCTCGTTGTACCGGCAATATGTGTTTGATTTTCTCGTATTGCTCTCTATTTATCTCCATTTGTACAGTTTATCATATCTTATCTCATTTTAATAGTGGGAACACGCTCTAATAAAAAATCTTGACATTGTCTAAGGGTAATATTATAATCGCCAAAACATGAGTAGTAATTCAGGAATAAAAAAAGAGGTGTACCTTTTTGAGTAAAAATGTTGGTATTGCAGGCATTGGTGTGTATTTACCTGATGAATACATAACAGCAAAAGAAATTTCGGAAGCCACAGGCGGCGTGTGGTCGGAATCCGCCGTAATTGAAAAGCTTGGCATAACAAGAAAAACCCGCGCAACAATTGGTACGCAGGAAATGGGCGCGATTGCCGCACAAAACTGTATCGAAGACGCGGGCATTTGCCCTACGGAAATTGATGTGATTTTATGTATGGGCGAAGAGTATAAGGAATACCCGCTAACAACTTCCGCACTGTATATTCAGGATAAAATAGGCGCGGTAAACGCATGGGGCATAGACGTGCAAAACCGCTGCTGCACAACTGTTAGCGTGATAAAAATGGCAAAAGATATGCTGGTGGCAGATGATGAAATTTCTACTGTTCTAATCGCAGGCGGATATCGCAACGGTGATTTTATTGACTATAACGATAGCGATGTTTCCATGATGTTTAATCTTAGCGACGGCGGCGGCGCGATTCTACTTAAAAAGAATTTGGGCAAAAATCTTGTACTGGGAAGTCATATTATAGCCGATGCATCCCTTGCAAGAACCGCCGGCGTTGAAATTGGCGGGCAAATAAACCCTATCACTGCCGAAAATTTAGAGGAATCAAAAAAATCCCTTAGGCTTCTGGATGCAAAAGCCATGAAAGACCGCCTAAACCAAGTGTCCATGCCAAACTGGAATAAATGCATTGATAAAGCATTTGAAAAATCAGGGTTAAGCAAATCGGAACTTGATTATCTTGCGATTCTTCATATAAAGCGTTCGGGGCATGATTTTATGCTAAAAGAACTTGGACTTTCGCAGGAGCAAAGTATTTATCTTAATGAATATGGGCATATTGGGCAGGTTGACCAAATACTTTCATTAAAACTTGCACGTGACGGCGGCAAAATAAAAGACGGCAGTGTGGTTTGTCTTTTATCCGCAGGAATTGGTTATATATGGGCGGCAAGTATAGTTAAATGGGGTGAACAATAATGAGTATTTTTATTCAAATATTGTTTAACAGCCTTGAAACAGGCGGTATCCTCGCCCTTGCGACCCTTGGCATAATCCTTATCTACAGAACATCCAGCGCGTTTAACTATGCGCAGGGTGTTATTTCCATGTTCTGCGCGTTTATGGCGGCGTATTTTATGCGGGAAACAGGCGCGAATGTTTGGATTTCTACATTAGTAGGTGTGCTGGGCGCAGTCGTAGTTGGTGTTATTATCGACCGGGTGGTTATCAGCCGCACGATAAAACTGCACTCGGTTTCCAAACAAATTGTTACGCTGGGGCTGGTAATTGTTTTTCTTGGGCTTGCGCCTATGTTTTTTGGTTCGATTCCGTATACCTACACAAGGTTTGCACAGGGTACACTTTCGGTCTTTGGCGCGACAATAACCTACAGCGCGATTGTGAATATTCTTATCGGCGTTTCGATTATGGGAATTCTTCTTTTTATTATTCAGAAAACAAAAATCGGATTGGCTGTAAGGGCTACTGCGTCAAATGACGTTGTTGCACGTATGATGGGTATTCCAACGCCCCTTGTTACCATGGGCGCGTGGGCGGTTGCTGCGGTGCTTGGTTCACTTGCCGCTATGATGATTGCACCAACTACCACGGTTAACTTTTTTATGATGGATTCCATTCAAATTACGGCACTTTTGGCATGTGTGCTGGGTGGGCTTGGTAAGTTTTTCGGGCCTGTTGCCGCCGCATATTTAATCGCGTTTGCTACAAACTTAGTCTCGTTTTATATTTCCTCTGTCTGGAGCGAAGCGATTATCTACTTGCTCATTTTATCTATCTTGCTAATCACCCCAAACGGGATTTTCGGCAAGAAGATTCTAAAGAAAGTTTAGGAGGGGTAAAATGGCTAAAATTAATAAATTCCGTCCATATCTGGATTATATTATTTTCGGGCTTCTTCTTTCCACCGCGCCGTTGCTGGTTGAAACAACAAATTGGTTTCGTTTTGCATGGCTTACAATAATTGCAGGGGTAGTTGTTTACGCAATTGTTGCAATTGGGCTTAACTTGCTTATGGGTTACGGTGGTTTGGCATCCCTTGGAAGCGCAGGGTTTATGGGCGTTGGCGCGTATCTTACCGCGATTTTCACACAGGACTTGGGAATGGACTTTTTACTGTCGCTTGTGCTTACGGTTGCGATAACCAGCATACTTGGGCTTGTGGTCGGGCTGATGTCCTTGCGCGTTGATGGGTTTTTCCTTGCAATGG
>WQVV01000301.1 GCA_009785665.1 Defluviitaleaceae bacterium | reverse complement strand
CCGCAAGCGTATCATTTTCATACGCTTGCGGCATTTTTGGCTAAAAGGGCGATTTTTCATGTGTTATTTTCTTAGAAATATGACGATTAATATTTTAGAACTCTTGAAAGGGGCTTTGTCAAACATGCCAATTAACAACATCACACAAGGCAGACAATTTATGAATCTACCGCCTATGGGCGGAACTATGCGTGGGCCTGGGTCTTCGGTTGCGGGAATGCAACCTGTTGCAAGCAATCATCTAAACGCGTTGCTTATGAATGCAGCAGCGTTTGTGCATGATTCTGTTGCGCAGGCGAATAGATTGCATAACACGCTTACGAATACCCAGTCTGTAATAGACAGGACTTCTGCTGTGTCATCTAATACAGCGGCGTTGCGCGTTCGCTCGCTTACTGGGAATAGCGTTCCCGAAACATCCGTTACGATAGAACAAGTCGCAACAACCCAGCGCAACGCGGGCGAACTTCTTCCATCAAATATGGGAAGTATTCCGCGTGGCACTCACCGCTTTGAAATCGAAGTGGAAGGACGACAACATACTATTTCCTTCACCACCACTGATACTTTAACCAATCGTGAATTTCAGCAACAAATGGCCGCCGCAATCAACAGCGCGAATATCGGAATAACCGCGTCTGTAAACACTGCGGCAAATAGAAGCGGCTTAAACCTAGAAACCACAACAACAGGCGCAACCGAAAGCGGCGCGCCACGTTTCACCATTCGCGACATAGAAGGCAACGCCGTAGAACTAACAGGCGTAGGCAACATAACACAGGAAGCCCAAAACGCAATTTTTACAGTAAACGGCGAAACACGCACCTCCGCAACCAACGATGTAAACCTAGGCGACGGGCTTGCCGTAACGCTAGTAGCCGCTTCCGAAGAAGAAATTACATTCACAGCAGGTCGTGATGCTGCTGGAATGCAAACCAGCGTTCGCAACATAGTACGTCAGTTCAACGACCTTATGGAAATCGCAAGAGACAACGCCATAGACGTTCGCACTCGCGCCCTAATCCGCGACTTGGAAACAGTGATTCGCAGAAATCGTCGCGAACTAAACGAAATAGGCGTTACCATGAATAACCGCGGAGTACTAACAATAGACGAAGCAAAGCTAAGAGCCGCCGCCGAAGACGGAACAGCCGAACGCATAATTGGCGAAACAAACGGTCAAGCAAGCCCCTTCGTGCGTTCCCTAACCGATATAACCAACAGCATAAGAAACACCCCAATGCGCCACATAAGCAATCACGTAGCCCGTTTCCCAGGCTTCAACGGAATGGTAAACGCAGTAGCCAACGGCAACACCACCGCCAACGAGCCACCGTCACCATTCAGCGCATTCAACCCAAACGATTTTCTAGGCAGTATATTAAACGCGCTTAGTTAGTTTGTTTGATTATACAAAAAACCAATTCGGCAACCAGCGTAAACGTGCTTGAACAAACTCAAAACTAATGGGCGCGCCTGCAAGAACAGGATAGAACAGAATAAACAGTGCGAGAACCACGCCCGCATAGGCGAAGCAGAGATAATCCCTATGCGGGCGTTTTATGTGGTGATGGAAAAGCATTGTAATAAGAAGCACCACAAAAGGAACGCTGGGGAAGTAGTGATAAATAAAAGTCAAGCGCGTGATAAAAACCCATGGTAGGAAATTAGCGGCGTAGGCTACTAGCAGGAAAACGGTGTCTGATTCGTGTCTGCGTTTTTTCGCAAAGCTGTAAATGGCTACTGCTGTTGCGACAATCCCAAACCACCAAACAGCGGGATTTCCCATTGAACTCATGCCCTGTCGCATTTCGGGGGAAAGAATGGTTTGGTACTGGAACAACGGCGTAAGAATCAAAGGCCAAGACCACCAAGGCGAAGCAAATGGGTGTTGCGAACCAAGTACATAAATCGAATGATAACGAAGCATAAGTTCTTGATTTTCCCAAATAGTACGAAGACCACCACCGCCCTGTGCATTCACAAAGGGAATATACGACAACGTGTAAATAACAATAGGCAAAGCGATAAACAGCCCAAAGCACGCGAAGAAAGTAATCATTGCCTGTCGTTTATCGCGTAGGAAGAGCTTGTAAAGCGCGGGGAAGAAAAGAATAGGCAAGCCAATCGCGCCGTAAACGCCCTGCCATTTTGAAGCAATAGCAAGCCCCATAGCCGCGCCACAACAGGCCAAAATAATTAGCGATTTTCGCAACGAATTATCCGACACCCCACGGACGTACATATACATCAAGAAATACATAGCCAGCACAAAAAACGTAACAAAAGTATCAATAGTAGCAAGCCGTGTATGCGAGAAAAGCATAAAGTCAAAGGAAAAAATAAACGCCGCAAACAATGCCATATGATTGGATTTCAACAAAAGCCGTGCAAAAGCGTAAATAAGCGGAATCATAAAAATACCAAACAAAGTACCAGGAAGCCGCCACGCAAATGGAGTCATTCCGAAAGCGTTAATGCTTGCCGCCATAATAACCTTGCCAAGTGGTGGGTGAGTAGTCTCGAAAACAGCTAAACCGTGAACAAATTCATAACCTGTGCGTGGGTGATAAATTTCATCGAAATAAGTGCTATTCATGAAGGTGCGGCGGTACGGCACAAGATGCTGTTCGTCAAAAAGATTTTCTGCACCAGAGGTGGCTTGGAGTATTGGCAAAATTTCGCCATCTGCGCCACGGAAAGCGATTTCCTGCAAACGAAGCCCTTCATTCGCGCCGATTGCCATAAATCGCGCATACTCGTTTATGGGAACGAATGTCCATGCGAAAACATCTCCGCCGCCAGCATGATGCACAAGCTGCCATTCATGCCCGTCCACAGACGAATGCAAACTAAAGGCAATATCATGTCGCGCCCCCATCAAAAATTGAAACTGCGTGATATGTGTCATCTCGCCAAGGTCGATATGCACTACTTCGCCTTGTGAAATCCAAGTGGTTTGTGGCGTGTGTCTGTCACCGAGATTTACAAATGCAATCACGCTGTATACTGCAATCAACGCAGCAATCAATGCAAAATCTAATTTCTGCATGGGTGGCGGATTTTTTAAGCTGTCTTCTTGAAGTTCGTATTTCGCAGGAATTTTACCGCGCAAATATCCAACCACAGTGAGAATCAACGCAACTGCAAGAACAACCGTAATCGCGGAAATAAAATAAATCGAAGAATTATCAATCAACGCCCAATTGAAGCCATCAT
>WQVV01000300.1 GCA_009785665.1 Defluviitaleaceae bacterium | reverse complement strand
TCGGAGAAACTCGGCAAAATTTAATAAATCGGCGGCTCTTTCGGCATCAAGAATATTCCCGGCGACATCTTCGGGTTTCGGTTTCAAATCCTTTTGGTCTTTATAGTATGTTGACATTATTTGTACACTTCCGATACATATTTTTTACTTGCCAGAACCAATTGTTTTGCGTACGTAAGCGCCTCTGCGTCGGGGTTTTTTATTACAATGCGGCAGACATTTTCAAACTGCTTGCCCATAATATTGGCGTTCGCCCCCGGGCCACAGCTACAACATTTTGTGCAATGTTTCACATTTGACCAAAGGATTTTCTTCAAATTCTCGCAGCCTTCGAACTCGTGCAAAATTTCCAGCAAATTTGCACATTCTATATACCAAGAGCCAGGCTCTACGCCATATTGCCATGCAGAGCCGTTAAGCCGTATTCCGCAAACGTGCTTGTTTTTGTGTTTGACCGCCCACGAGCTGGTGGAAGCCCATCTGGGGTTCATTTTGTTTTGTTTCAGGAACGTTAAAAAATCCAACGCATATTTTAGCGCGTCGCCGCTAAGGAAATCGCCGACAACTTCGTCAAATTTGGGCTTGGTGGTTTTCTGTATTTTTTGTTGTTGAATTGTTGCGTCGGTGATTAGTTGCTTTCCTTTGGGTGTGTTCATTTTTTCCTCCTTATCGGAAACAATGTTTCGTGCCGATATTCATTTTCTTTATATTTAAGGGAAGACGCGGGGACTATCCTCGCTCTAAATATGGAAATCACAAGTTTTTAATGTACTCTCGTCGCAAATCAACCAACGCCTTGATAAATCGGATGTGTTTCTCATCGGGATTTACAATGAGTTTAGTGCCAAATTTGCAAATGAATTTGTATTCCTTGTCTAAAATGAACATATTTTTGCCTGGAGCGCATTTTGCGCAACCATTGCAACGTTTAATATATGCATTTTCAAAGATGTCAAGGAACGCGGCTTTTTCATCAGCCGATTTGTATGCTAGATAATTGGTATACCATTCTGTTTCTACCGGGTACACCTCGATGTCAAAATAATTGTTTTCTAAGCCATCTTCACTACCTATCCTGAAATATCCCACACGCTTACCTTTATGCGTTAATGCAAACCTATGAGAAGATGCGTATGAAGGTTTCATTTTTATTGATACAAAATAATCAGCCAAATAGAGAGCGGCTTGTTTTATTTCTCCATGACAACGCTGGGCGATGAAGTCATTTATATTTGGTTTAGTTGTTTCCCTGGGCATATGTTTGCTCCTTTGTTTTTATTAGTTGCCACTTGGATGTCATTTTTTTCTAATCGGAAACCATGTTTCGTGTCGATATTCATTTTCTTCATATTTGTAGTTGAACCAGTCTATGAAAACAATGGGGTCGTTGTATCGCTCATAACCTTCGGGTATAAGGTTTTTTACTTCGTCGCTATGGGCGTAGGTGGCGGATTTTCCTATAAGGGGAAATGCTTCGTCTGTGGTGTAAACCCATTCGTGGGTTACAACCAGAAATTCGGACGCAGGGAAATGCATAATGCTTGCACCGTCGGGAATTTCCGTAACGTGGTCTACAATTCCGCCGCCGATAATTTCCCATGGGCCTTCGTTTGGTGTTGGGTGGTTGGGAATGGCATATTCGATGCCTATTTCACGGTTGCCTGGTTTTGCGTGCTTTTTTATTATGTCGCGCAGGGGCTGGTTTTCTTCGCTGTCTAATTTTTCGTACACTTCGCCCATGTTGTTTGTGTATGTGTGCTTGACCCCGATAAATTGGAAAGCGTCCAGCTCCCTTGTGAAAACGCGGAATTTAGGGGCGGGGGCTACTTTTTCTGCTGTCTCAATTAGGCGGTTGATGTTGGCTGGTTTGCCGATGTAATCTACACTAATCAGCTTAGACTCTATATCTTTGGCCTTGTCGTAAAGTTGTTTCACATCTGCGTTGTCGGAAAAATTTAACTGCTTTATCTCCTGCATGAAATCCAGCACGATTTCTTTCAACTCATGCAGAAGTGCCACTTCCTCGTCAATATGGTCTGCTTTTTTGCCCAGCACATCAAGCAGCGCATCCGACCCTGCCGTGTCGAAAATGCGCTTGATGTCTTTTATGCTAATGTTTAACTTGCGTAGAATAAGTATCTGCTCCAGCCGCATTACTGCGGTTTCGTCGTACATTCTGTAGGCGTAGTCGTTGGTGCGGGTACTGGTCAGCAGCCCTGCGTCTTCGTAATACTTTAGTGCGCGGGCGGAGATGTCATACCTTGTTGACACATCCCTTACTTTTGTTAGGTTGTCCATGTTTTGCCTCCTGGGGTTGGATTTTGTTTCTTAACTATATTGTAAACTACGACGTAAAGGTAGAGTCAAGAGGCGGTGCTTACTGTTTCCTAGCCTGTATTTCCAATTCTAAAAGTCGCTTTATATACCCAATCTTTACTTCGCATGGATTTACAAACCACGCCGTCATTGTGCTGTACAGGTCGCCACGGCAAATGCCCTGTACTTCCTTGCCTAATAAATTTTTGCTTACTCCTGGCAAGCACCATTTGTTTCCCGGCTTTTGCACGCTACTGCTACAATTCGGGCGGCACAAATGAAGATTTTCTATGAAGAAATTATCCAATCCTTCGCTTGCTATTATGTCGCCGTATGTGTCTAAATGGTTGAAGTAGGGTGTAATGATCCACGAATTTGTCCAGTTTATTCCGCTGGATTGCTTTATGTTTCTAAAATGGGCATTGGGTGACTCATTCGCGTCCAGATGAGATTTCACTTGAGGGAGCCTTATCCAATACAAGACTTTGCCCTTGCACATTCCACTCCAACCGTTTTGGACTGATGTCCATGTGGGTTTAATTTTGTTTTCGCGCAGGTACGCCATAAAATCCAGTGCAACTTTTAGATTATCGCCATCAAGATAGTGAGGCATTACGTCTTCAATCATCGGCTTGGTTTGTTTGTTTTGTTCCCAGAATGGGTAAATTACTTGTTCTGCCATATGTGCATGTCCTCCAATTTAGGGCGTGTTCCCACTACTTTAGCCCTATTATACCAATATCAATTATCGCGTACCCTTTTGTGTCAACTTTGTTACGCAAAGGGGAATATCGCTCGAACCACAGCGGCGGCGCGCCGGGGATAAACTCGAAACCTTCTTCATTTAGCTTAGCAACAACCATTCGCTCTACGCCGTAAATTTCGTCCTCTTTCCCATACACCCAGCCAACGCCCACGTTTGCGGCGGGGAAGTCTTCATA
>WQVV01000299.1 GCA_009785665.1 Defluviitaleaceae bacterium | reverse complement strand
TTGGGTACCGACCAAACAGTAATAGGCAGGTTTAACCACCCGCTCGGTGATGCAACCGCGCTAATAGTAGGTAACGGAACAAGCAAAACAGCCACGAGCAACGCTTTCACTTTCGACTTTGACGTCAACGCAACAGCGCTTGGCAGCTTCATTTCAAACGGCGCGGATTATGCCGAAATGTTTGAATGGAAAGATGGCAACCCTACAGAAGAAGACCGCTCAGGTATGATGGTCACACTTGAAGGCACAAAAATACGAAAAGCTACAGCAGCAGATAATTATATTCTGGGCGCGACATCATCGACACCGGCTGTGGTTGCAAACGCGCAAGGCTTGTCCTGGCAAGGCAAATATGTGAAAGATAAATTTGGCCGCACCCTGTACGAGCAGACAGATGGCGTAAAGCATCCAAAGCTTAACCCTGACTATGACTCCACGCTGGCATATGTGCCAAGGAACAAGCGCAAGGAATGGGTTCCCGTCGGTATAGTAGGCCAACTGGTAGTACGCGACAACGGCACCTGCGAGGCAGACGGCTATTGCAAACCAGGCAATGATGGCATAGCTATAAAATCCGACACTATAACCAAATATCGCGTAATGGAGCGAATAGACGAAAACACTGTGCGCATTTTCATCAATTAGGGGTGTTTGACAAATTTAACTCGCACATATGATGGAATAAATGAATGGAGGTAAAGACCACAGCCAAGGATGGGTTTATCTGGGCGTGGTGGGGAGAGGCAAATAAAATGGCGATTATAACAATACCAGCAGGTTCAACCACGGCGTTTCTGCAAGATGCGATAAACGGTGCCGCCAGCAACGACATAATCGAATTTCAAGGCGACATGAATCTTACGGCAGCCGTAACAATAGTGGACAAAGAACTAACCCTGCAATCCACAGAGGGTGAAAATTTCGTTTTAACCCAAACTGTCGAAAATGCAAGACATTTTACCATCGGAGCAGACGCAACCGTTTCCATGCATTATTTCACATTGGACGGTAACGGCCTTGGCGGCGGTATTAGTATTAGCAGGGCAAGCGGAGCATTAAATATGTACGAGGGCGCTGTAATATCCAACTGCTATACTTCCTTTTACGGTGGCGGAATCAACAATAGTGGAACTTTTAATATGTATGGTGGTGAAATTAGCAGCAACGCCGCAGGCGTAGACTCCGGAGGTATTGAAAGTTACTCGGGAACAGTTGTAATACACGGTGGAAGCATCATTAGCAACTTCGCGCCTCGTTGTTGTGGCGGCGTTTCTAACTGGGGCGGCACAATAACGATTAATGACGGAAATATAACAGGCAACACAGCCTTGTTGGGTGGTGGCGTTTATAACTCAAATGGCACAGTAACGATTAATGGAGGAAATATAACAGACAACACAGCCTTGGAGAGAGGTGGCGGCGTATACAACGGCTCTTATTTAGTTATAGAATGTGTAGTTATCTCTGACAACACAGCGAAAGACGGCGGCGGCATATTCAACGACGGCAGTTTAGTTATAAACGATGGAATTATCTCCGGTAACACAGCTGTGTCCGAAAGTGGCGGCGTTCACAACGATGGAACTTTTACAATGAACAACAGCACGATTTCCGACAATACTGCGGGAACAAATGGCGGCGGCGTTCATAACTTTAATCTTTTTAATATGAATGGCGGTGAAATAAGCGGCAACATTGCCGGAAATGACGGTGGTGGCATACACAGCACACAGAATGTTAACATCAACAGCGGCAGCATTGTAAACAATACAGCAACACACGACGGCGGCGGCGTTTGGATAAATGATTTAAACCTTTTAACCGTATCCGCAGGCGTTATCTTTTCCGGCAACCACGCACGACATGCAACCCAACGAGACCCCACTAACAATGCTGTTTACCGCGCCAACATTCATAGTCATGCAACAGTATGGTCGGTCGGCAGGCAGGGTTATAACAACTACGACATCAACCAGGACAGTGCGCCTTTCCCGCCGATTGATATAAGCGATTCTGCGCTGTTAATAGGTAACGGAACGGACGACAGCAATCGAAGCAACGCCTTCATATTCGATTTTAACGGCAACGCCTTCGCACAAAACAGTTTCATTTCCAATGGTGCAGACTATGCCGAAATGTTTGAATGGGCAGACGGCAACCCCACAGACGAAGACCGCGTGGGCTACTTTGTTACGTTGGAGGGCAGCAAAATACGCAAGGCAAATGCTGAAGATGAATTTGTGTTGGGCGTTGTATCCGGGGATAGTTAAAATGGGGAAAAACGGGACGGTCAATGACCGCCCCTACGTTTACAAAAATATGACCTTCGCAAGGCACAACCGTCACTTCACCGCACCCTTGCAAGTCATGCTCATCACTCATGCTCTTGAAGCATCTTTGCATAATCAGCCAGACAACGCCTCATAACATCTTCAGGAGTAACCCTTTCACCATTTAATTTAGCGACATCTGAAAACACTGCATAGTCTTCATGTCTAATGGATATTAGAACTTCTTTATTTAGCTTTTTGTAAAAGGGGTTCTTTACGCCCTTTTTCAGCTCATCAAGAGTAAATTCAGATTTCATTACTCAACACTCCCCATAATAGTAATCAATCTCAACCTTGGTCGCTTTGCGAGCCGATATAATTCTGATAATCTCGTCATCCTTACCGCGATAGCAATGACAAACAGCAAGCTCTCGAAAATCTTTATCCTCACCGATAATATAGAACCTATCTTCATCCTCAGAGTGGTTTTCGTCATAGTCCAATATACAGGTAAACAGCATTTTTGTCGTCAAATACTGTTTCTGCATCTTCAAACGAAACTCGATGCTTGAGGATATTTGCTTTGTTTTTGCTTGGATCCCATTCGAATTTCATAAAAAATCAACCTCTGCTTAATGTATATATATTTTAACACGCTACCGTGTAAATATCAAAGAAAACACCTTACCAATAAGCATCTTGAACGCTGCATTTTCATCATCGGTTAGGTTTAACAGGCTATCTTGTAATGTTAGTAGAAATTCAATTTGCCCTGCTATCCCCATCATTTTATATGTCGGTATTTTTAGCTCTGGATAATAGAATCAACGCAAAAAGGCACGACTGTTTTTTAGCCATGGCTCGTCATCTCATTTTATACATCAAACCCAGCAAGCCGGGCGAGTAGTGTGTTTAGAAACTTGACGTTAACTTGCACTCGTCCTTTAAGTACGCGCACCCAATAATCTGGGGATGCAATTCTAACCTT
>WQVV01000298.1 GCA_009785665.1 Defluviitaleaceae bacterium | reverse complement strand
TCAAGGGGACTGCGTCCCCTTGCAGGGTTTGGGACAGCGTCCCAAGGTCTTAAATCTTTTGACCTTAAATCTTTTGACCTTAAATCTTTTGACCTTAAATCTTTTGACCTTAAATCTCTTGACCTTAATACAAAACAGGGAATACATGTTCGTTGTCGCGTAGCCGCCGCCGCTCGAAAACCTCGGCGCGGGTTGAGCCTGCGATTAGCATTGTGTTTGTGTTTTCGAGGAAAAGCACGTCGCGGGTATCGAAAAGCGTTGTGTGTTCCCATAAAAGCGAACCGCGGAAATCCATTGCGTGGAAACTTCTGTCGCCGCCTACTATTACGGAATTTTGTCCCATTCGTAAATGTGTTACGCGGCGACCTAGTTCAAATGAACCCGTTTCAAAATAGCTGTTTCCGCGTAATTCGTAAATTCTTATTGTTCCCATTGGGTCGTACTCGTATGGCGACCTTAACAGCCTTTGGCCCTTAGCTACAGAAAAATGTGTCCCATTGTGAAATGCTATATGCGTAAGTTCGTTTGCAAGTGGGATTGACCATAATAGTTCGCTAATCCTATGCCCAGGGCCCAGCTGATAACAATGTATCCTAGACGGCGTGCCTATAATCAGCCTGTTGTTATTCATAAACTGCATTGCTGTTACAATTTCCCCTGGAAATTCTTGTTCTGCAAAAAGTCCAAAATCCGTTCCCCAAGCGTCGCGCCGATTCATATATCTAAAATGTACATAGGTATACACACCATATTCAAAATTGAAAACCGCAATGGCAATATACCGCCCGTCTGGTGAGACTTCCGCACGATACGGAATAAACAAATCATAGAACATAGTCCAGCCAAATAATGGGTCTTCCGCAGTGTTAAGATTCTGGTTAAACGCAAAAACGCCATAACCACCACCAGCAGTTTGCACGATAACAGAAAGGATTCCCGTTTCGTTCACCCAGAAAGCGCGAATCGTATCTTCTAGCGTAACGCGATACAATTCCCCCGTTGCGTTGAAAACATAAACCGTCTGACCGCCTGCTCTTTCGCCAACGGCAACAAAATCGCCGCGTGAGTAAACCATTGGCGAATGCATATTAAAGCCCGATTGCCAAGCGATATTCCCATTAGACGCAATATAACGCACACCCTCACGCGTAACAAAGTAGAAAAATCGCGAATCATTACTATGAAACGCTGCGCCCGCGTCAAATTCATAATCAAGAGTGTTGCCCGTACCAATGATGTTCAGTTGTCTATCTGCGCCAAGCCCCACCCAAGGCAAAAAAACAAAGTACACCAAAATTACCGCGATTACACACATCACGGCAATAAGGGCTTTTGTTGAATTGTTTATACTAGAAAATGCTGACTTCTTTTTTTTAGTTTCTTCCACTGTTATACCCCCCGACAAAATCTTATGTTGGGTAAGTATACATTCAACCCGCGCCTATGGCAATAACCCCCTGCAAAGGTTTGTACATTGATGTATTTATTTTTACTTGTTCTACTTGATTACCGTCCATGTAAACTATTTTGTACAACTCTACGTGATAACCAATTTGCGATTCTAGGGTAATCCAGCGTTCGCCGCGTGGAATTTCTGGGTCTACTACTTCGCGATATGGTTCTGGGGGTATTAGTTCCACTTTGCGTACCTCGAAGCGTAGGCTTCTGCCGTCTTCGCGTGTTTCGTGGCCGTAGATTCTGACATATAATTTCTCGTTTTGAACGCGGCTGGTGATTAATATTGGGTATGGCGTGGTGTTTCTGAATTTTAAATCGAAATAATCGCCCGCCACTGTTGCGTCAAATCCAATTTCTACATAACTAACCCGCGCCGAATGATTATGCCGTTGTATAACTTCCAATTCTGCACGCAACACAGCGTTGTACAGGGTTGTAACCACTTGACACACCCCGCCGCCTATGTCTTCGGATGGTTCGCCATCTACTAAAACTACCGCCGTTTCGTAACCAATGTCGGGGTTATTAGCCGCAATAATTTCTCCCGCTGAAAAAATTTGGTTAGGAAATATGACTTTGTTATTTATCCGTTCTGCCGCGATAATTACATTTCGTCGGCGCGGCTCGTCGCCAGAACTTAGACATGGTGTTTCGTAGAAGCCCAGCACTTTTGGCTCGAAATCAAATGTTGCAGATGTATATGCTGGCGCAGCTTGGATTAGCCGCAAATTAACATTCCCGTCGCTTAATGTATGTATAACCTCCCGCGTTGCCGCCGCCGCCGCTTGAACATCTACACCATACCCAACCTTTTCCGCTTGAATCACAATTTTACCAATCGTGTTTGCGTCTTCGTAAAAGGTTGCGTTCTGCGGCACAACATCTACTTTCTGCGAAAGCGTTTTCATGTTGTCCTCAAGCCGTTCCACGCTAAATCCAAATAACGGTGGTGCTGAAATTTCATGCGCACCAAATACCCGCGCTATCTGCCGCCGAAATCCGCTCATATGGCTATAGTCCATAGCGTCATCAATCAGCCGGTTGAAATCAAACTGCACGCCAAATTCCGCAAATGTGAACGTGGCAACAACTTCCCCTTCCACATAGTAATTCACAACCCGCGCATCCAACCCAGTTTGAAATCTTTGCATAAGTGCGGCTTGCGCTTCTTCACGATTCATTCCACCAACCGCTACCCCGTGTATGTAAACATTAGTGTATATTCTATCCGCTTCCGACGGTGGGTCGCCCATCTGCCACAAAATCACCAAAATCCCCACAATAACCGCTACCACCGCCGCAAGCACCATATATTTATAATTCTTTCGCATATCAAGTGTCACTTATCATCACCCCTTTGTAAATTATAGCAAGCTTTGCGAAAATTATGCCTGTCATACTTTTTCCGCTAAAACAGTGACATACCCGCACCGCGAAAATGGTGCAAACTTGCAGGGTTGTTGCTGGGCGGGTATGTCACTGTTTTATAGGAAAAAGTACCACCAGTATAATCAACACCCAAAGAAGTAAAGCTTAGTCAAATTTCCACTTATGTAAAGACGCAAATATTAAAATTTTTTGGAAAGGGGGTTTGGGGGAGAACCTTTTGTTTACGATTAGCAACAAAGTTTGAGTTCTTAGAAAAAGACAATGAACAAATCATATTAAGACCTTGTCATCTTCATGTATACTGTGCGCAAGTTAAGAGGAACAACCGTTGTAACAATTACATTAACCAGCTCTAGCGACAAACAGTAGCCCTGTCCCTGCGGAAATTCTGGCTCTGGTGCTAAGCGTTGCAGT
>WQVV01000297.1 GCA_009785665.1 Defluviitaleaceae bacterium | reverse complement strand
TTGTTACACTATGGGTGTTTTTCGCATATTTTCCTACACAAAAAAGAGCAACTATCTTTTCAGATGCTTGCTCTTTTTTGTCGTTTCTCATGTCAATGCCTTAACTTAATGGTATTGGGCGTAAGCCAACTCTCGTTTTTTGCTGTAAAATATATTATGAATAAACCTACAGCAAAAGTATGACACGCCCGCACCTGACCACAGCACAATCAGCCCATTTCAAATCGAAACGCCTATATACCAATCAAAAAGAAATCTCCCAAACCAAAACGCCAAAAGCGAACCAGCGCAAAGAAATGGGCCAAAAGCCATATATGTGCCGCGTTTCGCCTTGCCAGTAGCTAATAAGTACGCAGCAAAAATTGCGCCACCAATAAACGCAAACAAAAACGCAATCAAAACCAACTGCCACCCCAGAAACAGCCCAACCATAGCCATAAGTTTAACATCACCATAACCAAAGCCATCTTTTTTAAGCAGCAGAAGTGTAATCCTATCCAGAACAAAAAGCGGCACTGCCCCCGCAACCACCCCAAGCAACGAATCCCACCAAACAGGCACACGGGGCAAGGGAAGAACAAACCCAACCAAAACCCATAAAACACCCGCAACCGCACCAAAAATTAAAAGCCCATCGGGAATTTCTTGGGTGTCTGCATCAATGAACGAAACTGTCAAAAGCACAAACGAAAAAATCCAAAGCGGAACAGCCGAATAAGAATACCCAGCCATAAGCAAAAACAGCACCACACAAAGAATCTCCACCAACGGATAACGCACACTAATCCGTTTTTTACATACGCGACATTTCCCACGCAAAAAAAGCCAACTAAACATAGGAATCAATTCAAAAAAACGCAACCCATGCCCACAATCTGGACAGAAAGGTCGCGGTTTAAAAACTGAAATCTTTCGCGGTACACGATAAATTACATTATTTGCAAACGACCCCGCACACAATCCGATTAAACTTACTAAAATTATTCCAGCAAAAAACACGGCAATCAGCCTCCAGTTTTTCACGCATTTGTATAGCGATTTCGTTTGAAATTGGGCTTCGTCTGTCGTCAATTCTGCGTAGAAACGTTCGCAGAATTGACTCGTCCTCAGCCCATTTCAAATCGAAACGCTTATATCATAAAGCAAGTATATCATGGTTAATTCTTGACAACAAAAAAAATCCAGTTATGATTAATAAAAACGCACATAGGAGTGACACGAAATGGAAACAGGAAATTTATCAATTCACAGTGAGAATATTTTGCCAATTATCAAAAAGTGGCTGTATTCGGACATGGACATTTTTGCGCGTGAGTTGGTTTCAAACGGCGCAGACGCTATAACAAAGCTGAAAAAGCTTACAGACATGGGAGACGCGAACATTCCTGCCGACGAAAATTATTCAATCAAAGTGTGGGTGGACAAGGAGAACAAGCAGCTAATTTTTGAAGACAACGGAATAGGCATGACTGCCGACGAAATTCGAGAGTATATAAATCAAATAGCGTTTTCTGGTGCAAACGCCTTTGTTGAGAAATACAACGAAAAAACTGATGTTGCGAATGATATAATCGGGCATTTTGGGTTAGGTTTTTACTCGGCGTTTATGGTAAGCGATAAGGTGCGTATTGATAGCCTTTCGTATAAGGAAGGCGCGACAGCGGCGCGTTGGGAATGCGAAGGCGGCATAGAGTATTCTATGAGTGACAGCGACAGAAGCACTCGCGGAACAACAATAACGCTATTCGTAAGCGAAAGTGGCGAGGAATTTTTGGAAGTGTACAAGCTACGCGCAATATTGACGAAATACTGCGGCTTCGTACCTATTCCAATCTATATTGACGAAGTGAAAGCCGCCGAAGAATCCGACATAGTAGACGAAAAACCCGACGGCGAAGAAGGCGCGGAAGCTCCCGAAGCCCCCAAGCCAATAAACGAAACATCTCCGCTATGGCTAAAACCAGCAAGCGAATGCACCGACGAAGAGTACAAAGCCTTCTACCACAAAGTATTCACAGATTTCAACGAGCCGTTATTCTGGATTCACCTAAACATGGATTATCCATTCCGCCTAAAGGGAATTTTGTACTTCCCCAAAATGAAACACGACCTCGAATATATCGAGGGGCAAGTAAAGTTGTTTAACAATCAAGTTTTCGTGGCCGACAATATAAAGGAAGTCATTCCAGAATATCTGTTACTACTAAAGGGCGTGATGGACTGCCCCGATTTGCCGCTTAACGTATCACGAAGCTTCCTTCAAAACGACTCCACCGTGAAAAAAATGTCTGGCTACATTTCCAGAAAAGTAGCCGACAAACTAAATGGGCTTTTCAAAAAAGACCGCGAAGCCTACAACGGCTACTGGGACGACATAGCACCCTTCATCAAGTACGGCTGCATCAAGGAACGCGAGCTATACGATAAAATAAAAAACAGCGTGCTATACAAAACCACCGACAACAAGCATCAAACCCTAGAGGAATTTACCACCGAAAACGTAGTAGCCCCCGCTCCTCCAGTCGAAGGCGAAGCCGCGCCACCAGCAAAGAAAACGGTATACTATGTAACCAACGAGCAACTGCAATCGCAATACATTCAAATGTTCAAGGAACAGGGACTTGCGGCGGTTCTGCTAACAACCAACCTAGACACACCGTTTGTAAACTATCTGGAAACGTATGAGCCAGACGTAAAATTCACCCGCATAGACTCCGACATAACCGAGGCCCTAAAAGACGACACAACCACCGAAGACCAACCCGAGGGCCTAGAGTCCCGTTTCCGCGAAATCCTAGCAAACGACAAGCTAAAAGTAAGCGTAGAGCAATTAAAATCCGCCGACATTTCATCAGTAATGCTACTATCAGAGCAATCCCGTCGTATGCAAGAGATGTCAAAAATGTTCGGCGGTGGCGCAATGATGCCAGAAATGTTCGCGGAAGAACTAACCCTAGTACTAAACCGCAACCATTCCCTAGTAAAGACCCTAATAGAAATAGCACCCAACCCCAACCGCAAAGACGACATAACCCTAATAGCCCATCATCTATTCGACCTAGCGATGCTAAGTCACAAGCCCCTACCAACAGAACAGATGACAAACTTCATAAAACGAAGCAACCAAATTTTAGAGATGGCGGCTGGGAAGAAAGATTAAAGATTTAAAGATTAAGACCTTAGGGGGAAGGGGAGGAGAAAGTAAATGAATAAATTAAAAAGATAAATCACAAATCAAACAACCCAACAAACACAACAAAAT
>WQVV01000296.1 GCA_009785665.1 Defluviitaleaceae bacterium | reverse complement strand
TCCGAGTGGTGGCATTTTAATCACACCCCTGGAATCGAAACTTCACACAGACACAACATACTAGGACGCTTCTTCACGTCAACAATTCACAGCGAACTACCTTCCGACGCTCAAGCGTGGATAAACCAACATGGAAGAATAAGTGATAATTTATAGCGATTTCGTTTGAAATTGGGCTTCGTCTGTCGTCAATTCTGCGTAGAAGCGTTCGCAGAATTGACTCGTCCTCAGCCCATTTCAAATCGAAACGCCTATATAGAAACGGAGTTGATAATTTTGAAAACAAAAACAATTTTAGCAATCGTGCTTGCAATTGTATTTTCGATAGGACTTAGCACGGTAGTTTCCGCCACCGACATTGTGGCAGAAAGAGAAGCCCACGCAGAGTTCTTCATGTCGTTGTTAAACGAGGAAGCGGCGACGGAAGTGAACGCACTTGATTATAATTTCGCATTGGCTATGGTAATTCTGGCAGAGTTTTATGACGTAGATAGTATTGACGAACATCTCGCGTATATGGCGGAAGGATTCAATGAGAATCCCGCAGAACGCATAGTTCAATTCGTCGACTTCCTAGATGATTTAGGCTTGTGGGGGTCAAATTTGTCGCATGGTATACACTCGGAACGGTTTGCCTTTGGCGAGGATATAACACTAGAAAATATCGCTGATGTATTGGAGGCCGTAATTGAACTTAGCTATCTGCATTATGATTTTGATTTTGCTGCAATTATGGCAAAAGCCGATGTTTCCATTGACGAAATGGCTAGATTCCTCTGGGTAGTGTTTGAATCAGACTCAGATGATAAATACTGGCTTATGCGATTTTACGGGGATTCATGGTTATATTTTGGAATTTTAGAAATCATGGGTATGTTCATGCATGAGGGACGCGTACAAGATGATGACTTTGTTGTACTATTTTTGCAGACGTATATTGAATATGCGGAAGCCGTAAAGCTTTTGGGAATTGACATAGCCCAAGATTTATTTGAAATCATAGACGAGATTGCAATATTCGTGGGCGAGGACGTAGTATTTGCGGCGGTTGCAAGCGGGCAATTTTCCTCAACGCTGGAGCGACTTGTCGAGGAATATGGTGTGGACGGCGTAGCGGCGTTATTTGGCACTCTTCGCGAACAAACCGCGCCAGCATGGTTGTACATGGACGAAATGTTAAGTGGTCTTATAGGCGAATATCAAGATTTATGGTGGGAGCAGTACGAAGAAACACGACTAGCGCAACCTAGCAGTTTTACCCGTGAAGATATTGCCGACATTTTAGAAGAAGCAATCGCGTTTTATTACAACCAGCACGATTTTGATTTCACCGTGATTATGGAAATGGCTGAAATTTCTAAGGATAAAATAGTCGAAAGTTTTGTGGCTATGCATGAAAACCCCGACGCAAACGATTGGTTCGTTTGGGTTCACGGGAATGCATGGATAGATGCTGAACTGCGACATTTTATTCGTTCGGCAAAAAACGAGGTGAACACTCGCGGATACGAGTTTGCAGTACCAGTTGCTCAGTCTTTCATTGAGCATTTAGAACTCATAAAAATTTTAGGATTTTACGAAGCTGTTAATTTGATTTCGATGATTCAAGTACTTGCAGATGAGCTGAATGAGCCAGCATATATGGTGTTTGCAAGTGGGCAAGCTTCCCGCACATTAGAAAGATTGGTTGCGGATTACGGCAATGGTTTTGCAACATTATTATTTGGAGAAATTGCTTTTCGATGGTCAATGTGGAACTATCTGGACGAAATGATGGGCGGTCTTTTAAGTGAAAACGAAGAACTCTTCGCGCAACTATTGCACAGGGAATCCCAATCGGAACAAGTTTTTTCAGACGCATGGGATATGTTGTTTCCGCTTGTACTGATGGATTTAGGCGGCCTTTTAAGTGACAACGAAGAACTCTCCGCGCAACTATGGCAAGAGGAATCTCAATCGGAACAATTTTTTTCAGACGCATGGGATATATTGTTTTCGCTTTTTTTACCTGTTAATTACACATTCATAAATCCCGCTGTTCCATACGAAATGGAGCATAGATTCTCATTCGATATTCAGCGAGAAACAGAAAACGAAATTGCAATTCATCCCAGTTCCGATGATAGGTTGAATATCTTTTTTGAAAATCGTTCGGATTCCCCTGTGATGCTTTTTTATTTCTTGACAGACCTATCGTTATCATTCATTACTGAAACAAGAGTAGCAGTTGAAGCGGGAGACAGTTACACCACACAAATCAACTTCGCAGACCTTGACATTACTCCCAATGGTTACTGGATGTTACATGCGTTTGTAATAGGCAACGAAATCGATGGCGAATTTGCATTCCGCCTAACAGAATTTCCACTAGGCCATCCAAGCCACGTTCGTACACTGGAGAGGTGACAGATATGTATTTATACGAAACCCATATGCACACCCACCCCGTAAGCGCGTGCGCAACAGCGTCGCCAGAAGAACAAGTGCGCTACTACAAAGAAAAAGATTTCGCAGGCATAATAATGACCGACCACTTCTTTAACGGAAACAGCGGTTGCCCACGAAAACTACCATGGGAAACAAAAGTGCGCTTCTTCGCAGACGGCTACGAAAGAGCAAAAGCCGAAGGCGAAAAATGCGACCTAGATGTATTTTTCGGGCTAGAGTACACCATAAACGGCTCGGACTTTTTGGTGTACGGTTTATCCGTGCAATATCTGCTAGATAACCCAGACTTCGACCAACTATCCGCCGAACAACTTAGCAAAGTAGTTCGCAAAGAAGGTGGCTACATAGCCCAAGCCCACCCCTTTCGCAAGGCGTTTTGGATTCCTTCCCCGCAACCAATATCCCACAACCTACTAGACGGCATAGAAGTAAACAACGCAAGTATGCCCTACGAAGTAAACCGAAAAGCCTATCAATTCGCAGACAAACACAAACTACCAAAACAAGCAGGAAGCGATTCTCACGACACTTATCTAAAAAAACCAAACGGCATAGCCCTAAAAAATCGCGCAAGAGATATTTTCGATATAATAAACGCAATAAAATCTGGGCAGGTAACTTTGGTGACGTAAACTGTAAAGTTGAACAAGAAAAAATTGGCCATGGTAATCAAAACATTTGACAAGTCATCTTCTTAGTCGTATAATGTTCTTCGTTCGCTGAAACATTATTTTGAGGGAGAAATACTATGCCAAAACCAAAACGCGGCAAACTTGCCCGTGTAATCAAAAACTGGCGCGGAAGTTGTCCCGCTTGCAGTCGTACAGGTGTTAAACT
>WQVV01000295.1 GCA_009785665.1 Defluviitaleaceae bacterium | reverse complement strand
TATTACAAACAAGCAATTAGCAATGGGTTTGCTCGGAGGTTTACATCTCGGTGAAGTAGAGGTTATGGTTGGCGCTATAGAAAATAGCGTTCAGAATGTTGTACTTGATGACAACGCTGCGCGTAACAAAGCAAAACAACTTGGCCTTACTGTTACGGGAACGCTTGGCGTTCTTCTTAAAGCAAGAAATATCGGCATTATCTCTGATTTAGAACAGGAGATTGCAAAACTCCGAGCTAATGGTATGTATCTCACAGATGAACTTGTGAGAAAAATCTTGACTTGAAATAGCATACGAGGCAAACTCAAAATGCTAATCGCTGATAACAAAAATCAGCAAACATCGAATAAGTGGCATAATAGGAACCCAGAACACATAAAAAACAACCAAATACTAAGCTAATATGCTTTGATGTTGATTGGCCGAGTAGGAGTGATATCATGTCGAAAAGTGTAACATTAAATCAAAACCAGGAGTTTAGTGGCAGACAAGAGATAAGCGACTTGCTTGGTGGAGATGTACGAAAAGGAATTGCGCCATCTAGTAAAGCCGATGTAATCTTGTTATTCCGAAATGAAGATGAAATTTATGCCGATTATTTTTATCCAAATGGCACATATGAGAACTTTATGTACACGGGTATAGGAAGAGAAGGCCATCAAGATTCTTTAAAAAACAATATGTATAATTTAAACATTGATGTTCTTTCTCACAGAAGTAATGGTGATTCGTTATTAGTATTTGAAAAGCGAAAGCCTAAATACTACTTTGTTGGAGAATATCGGTTGACTGAAACGCACCAAAACATTCAACCAGATAAAAATAATAACTTAAGGCGAGTTTTTGTTTTTCATTTAGAATTAATATCAACCACCATTAATTTGAAATTGCTATAGAGAAATTTCTGGCAACAATATGGTAACTACGTACCCAATAGAAAAATAAAATTGAATATGAAAATAGGAGGGTTGTTCATGGATTTCAAGCGTGTAACGGATTTTATGGAATCGTTGAAGGGCATCGGCGTTGCGGGAGCTGACTTGGGCGTATATCTAAAGGGATGTGAAGTGTACCGTCATCAAGTTGGGTACGCTGATATAGAAGCACAAGCCCCCATTACGAAAAACACATTGTTCGCCATATGGTCTATGACAAAAGTGATAACTTGCGTCGCGGCATTGCGGTTGCTTGAGGAAGGCCGCTTTCTGTTGACAGATTCGATAGGCGATTATATGCCGGAATTTCGTGAGATGGTGTACAAGAATGAAACCGGCGAAATTGTACCCTGCAAGCGCCCTATCCGCGTAGTGGATTTATTCACCATGAGCTCGGGGGTTTCTTATGAAATTAAAGCGGAGGGGTCTGCGGTTTCCGACCTAACTTCTTTTGCCACCGTTATATCCCAAGAAACGCTACACTTCGAACCCGGTACGCGCTGGATGTATGGATTTAGCCACGATATACTCGGTGCATTGATTGAGCGTATTGTCGGCAAAAAAGTCAGCGAATATTTCCGCGACGAAATATTTGTACCGCTGGGTATGAATGACACATTCTTTCACCAATATATTTCCGCAGAAAATGCTGCACGGCTTGCAAATGTGTATAAATATAACGCCGAAACCCACACCCACACCATAAGCGACCACGCTAATTGGGACTTCGAAAACTGTGGCGGTGGGTTGGTATCTAGCGTGGATGATTATGCGAAGTTTGCCAACGCACTATGCAACCACGGAATGGCAGCCAACGGATACAAACTTTTAGGCAAAGCCACCATTGATTTAATGCGTACCAATCATTTATGCAACACCCGCATGAATGATTATTGGGGAGCCGGTTACGGCTACGGTTTGGGTGTGCGCACCCACATCGACAAAGCACTGAGTGGAATGAATGCCAACATAGGCGAATATGGCTGGGCGGGGTATTTGGGTACTTATTTTGCAATAGACCCGGCGGCTGAACTGACTTATGTATACGCGCATCAATTGTCGCCAAGCATGGAAGGTCACATTGCCCCAAGATTGAAAAATATTATTTACGCTTGCATGTGAACAGCGCATTACCAGCGAGCTGCTGGTATAAGAAGCTGTATTTGACTTCTCCGGAAACTCTGAATGAGCGGCCAAAAAACTTACAAATGCCTAAGATTTTTTGGCCGCAAAGGAAGTTTCCGGAGAAGTCTATTCATATCCGCAGTTTGAAGTGATCGCTTTTGGCCCAATCATCAAAACTGTCAGCTTGTAGTTCCCACACCAATTTTAATATTGTCGTCTATGAATACAGCTACTAATTACCAGAGACTTAGATGCCGTTACGCTCAATAAATTCCTTCCGTGTCAGCCTAAAATGATGTTGCAACTTGCCTTTTTGTGGCTGGGGTAATTCCTCAGACAAGACAAGCGAAAACCCGAGTTTTTCCCAGACACGGCGGGCGCGCGGGTTGTAATCTTCGTTAAAACAATGCAGGACTTCGACATGTTCGCCATTAAATGCATATTCTACTAACATTCTAACAACTGCCGTACCTATACCCTTTCCCCACATTGTCTTTTCTCCGATTGCCATATCAATGCGGCGCACATCAGTTGTTTCGGGATACATGGCTTTCACATTAACCAAATTCATGTTCTGTAGCCAACACTCGCCTATGGCTTCGCCATCAACTTCAATTAAAAAGCATAGGGCATTTTGCGACACACCGCCGTAAATGGCGTGTACTGTGTCTGCTTCGTAACTTCGCTCAATATCCTCGCCACCCTCTGTCCAATATAAAACTTCCGGGTCGGCATTCCATTTATACAAAAATGGCAAGTGTTCATCACTAAGTGGCCGCATGATAATTTCATATTCGCCTGTACTGCCGTATAAAGTGATGTTGTGTGTTTTGATTATACTCATTGTTTAATTCATGCCTCCTTTGTCGGCGGAACAAATAGGTTGGTATGAAAATCCGCTTCGCGGATGTTTCACACTTTTCCCTCCATAAAGTCAACACCCCATTGGTGCATAAATCGACACATTAGGTCGCTTTTGTCGTATAATTTTTTACTGTTATTTACTCCGTACCGCCGTGCCAAGTCGCTGATAGGGATAGTGCGGTTTGCTTTCATACCAGGGGTAGTTTCGTCGCGATATGCTTTGATTATCGCGTCAGCACCGTCGGTTTTCAAATTGCCAAGTCGCCACCACTTTGCGGGTCCGGCTATGTTGGGATATACGTCAAAATCAGCGTTAACCGCCACGCTGTACATATTCGCTTGCATCTTGGGCGGTGTACTTT
>WQVV01000294.1 GCA_009785665.1 Defluviitaleaceae bacterium | reverse complement strand
CATTACCACTTTGCGTACCTGCATTAGAATGATAATGCAAAAACGCCGCATAACTACCCTCTGGAAGAACTACGGGAATAGCATCTGCCGTTGCAATATCAATCTCACGGAAACGAAGTGGAGAACCATCTCCGCTACGCAAGAAAAGAAATGCAATAATAGCCACAGCAAGCAAAATGAAGAAAATTATTTTATTTCTATGTTCTGCAAAACCACCATTCATAAAACAAACCCCCAATACGGAATTTTTTATTGCTCAAGAAACTGCATCTAGCTTCGCAATGTATGCGTAGCTTTCTGATGCATGTTAATCGGCTAAATACGGCTGTACCGCTTTTTACCAATTTGGCATTTCTGCCCAACAACACTTCTGATTAATTGGCATTCTAGCATATGCGTAACACGATTGCAATAATTTTTTTGTAATATGCGTTAATTTCCTCTTAAAAAACATGCTGATTTCTATGTAATCGTACATAGCTTGTGACAATATAATTTGTGTTTTTTAAAGAATTGACGATTCGCTTAAAAAATTGCGAATGATGTCTTTCCCTGCTGGTGTGAGAATAGATTCGGGGTGAAACTGTAAGCCGTACACGGGGTACTCTTTGTGGCTGATTGCCATTATTTCGCCATCATCGGCGTGGGCTACTATTTTTAGTTCTGCTGGTAATGTTTCCCTCACACCTGCAAGCGAATGATACCGCGCAACTTGAATAAATGGCGGCAATCCTGCGAAAATTGGGCATGTTGCGTCCACGGCTATTTCCGAAGATTTCCCGTGCATCAACTGCGCGGCATATGAAATTACGCCGCCGAAGGCTTCGTAAATTGCTTGATGCCCTAGGCAGATTCCTAAAATTGGCACTTGCCCACTTAGTTTGCGCACAACCTCAATACACACGCCTGCATCAGACGGTTTCCCAGGGCCAGGGGAAAGTATAATTTTTTCGGGCGTAAGTGCCGCGATTTCTGCTACGGTGTGTGCGTCATTGCGAATGACTTTGATATTCGGTTCAACCTCACCGATAAGCTGGTATAAGTTGTATGAAAAACTATCGTAGTTGTCGATTAAAAGTAGCATGTTTATTCTCCTTTCAATGCTTTTTGCATTGCCATTGCTTTGTTTAGGCATTCGTTATATTCCGCTACTGGATTGCTGTCGGTTACTACCCCCGCTCCAGAGCGTATGAAAACTTTTCCTTCCTTTTTATATGCAAGTCTGATTGCAATACATGTGTCCATGTTTCCTGTAAAATCCAGATAACCTATTGCACCGCCGTAAATTCCGCGTTTGTTTTGTTCCAGCGCGTGAATTATTTCCATTGCGCGAATTTTTGGCGCACCAGACAGTGTTCCCGCTGGCAGAACGGCATTGATTGCGTCAAGTCCTGTTTTGCCTTCTGCAATTTCGCCGCTTACTACAGAGCCGATATGCATTACATGCGAGAATCGCAGAATTGACAGGTATTTGTCAACATTAACGCTTCCAAATTTGCTGATTTTGCCTAAGTCGTTACGCCCTAGGTCTACTAGCATGTTGTGTTCTGCTAGTTCTTTTTCGTCGGCTAGAAGTTCTTTTTCTAGTGCGGCATCCTCTGCTTCGGTTGCGCCGCGTGGGCGAGTTCCTGCAAGTGGATATGTGAACAATTTGCCGTCTTGTAATTTCACCAAAGTTTCGGGCGATGCGCCAGCGATTTCAAATTCGCTTCCGCTAAAATAAAACATGTATGGCGAGGGGTTAATCGTGCGCAATACACGATATGCTCCAAGTAAACTGCCTTCGTAATCCGCTTCAAACCGATTGGAAAGCACCGCTTGGAAAATATCGCCTTCGCGGATATGATGCTTCGCTTTCTCAACCATTTGTATATATTCGTCCTTGGAGAATAACGCCTTAAATTCTGAACGCAAGCAGCTTAGTTCGGGCGTGGGGCGTGCGCTTGTGTTTATTAGGTTTTTTAGTTCCTCTAGTCGTTCCTTGCCCTTCGCGTAGCTTTCTTCAAAGTTTTCCGTGGGGATATTTACTATTAACACGATTTTATGGCGGTAGTTATCAAAGGCTATTACCGTGTCGAATAGCATTAAATCCGCGTCGCGGAAGTGGTCGTCTGCGTCTAGGTGTAGGGTTGGTTCGGCGTATTTTGCATAATCGTATGCAAAGTAACCCACTAACCCGCCTGTGAATGGCGGTAGTCCTTCGACTTTGGGGCTTTTGTGTTGGTCTAGTATTTCCTGTATGAACTTGTTTGGGTTGTCTGTTTGGAAAGTTTTTGTTTCGTTGGGGGAGGATATTGTCATTTCGCCATTTTGGCAGGATATATGCCATGATGGGTTATAGCCTAAGAATGTGTATCTTCCCCAATGGCGGGTATCTTCCGCGCTTTCCAACAAGTAGCAATGGCGGCTTTTGCTTTTTAGAATTTGCAATAGCATAATCGGTGTTACTGTGTCGGATAGCATCTCGTCGGAAATTGGTATTATATTGTAGGTTCTGGTTTCGGCTAACTGCCGTGCTAGTTCGTATGTCATGCGTAGTCTCCTGTATATTCTACCAATACTACATTGTCAACATGTTCGGTTTGTTTTAGTGGATTTAAGAAATCGGTATTGTTTTTGCTTACTTTTACTTCTACGGTGATTTCGGTAAATTCTCCGCTTACTGTCTTATTTTTTAGTTTATGGCGGATTTCGTCCAAACGTGTTTGTACTGCGGCTTCGGCTACATTGCCGTAACGCACTATTAAAAGAAAATTACGTTTATCAAAACGCACTATCGTGAAGGCGATATACAGTATTGCGATAAATGCTGTTCCAACCAACGCTACTGTGTACAACCGTGCGCCTGCTGTTAGTCCAGCGGCAACGCCCCAGAATAGAAAGCCCACGTCTAACGGGTCTTTTATGGCGGCACGGAAACGCACTATACTTAACGCGCCTACCATTCCAAGCGTTAATACTAAGTTTGTTCCGATTGTTATAATTATAAACGCTGTTACAACTGAAACCATTATGATTAGCAGATTGAAATTTTCGCTATAAAGTACGCCCCTATTAAAGAAACGATACACCAAAAATATTACAAAGCCGCAAAATGCCGCAACAGATAACACCGCTAACGCGCTGGACGGTTGCAATTCCTCTAAAACCATTACTTGCGGGCTTGCTAGTAACTCTCTTAAAAAATCAAATCTCCCCATGTGGAAGAACCCCTCTCTCTCTGACTGTACAGTATTTTGACATGTCTGTTTGCGATAGCGGCAAACCGTTTAACATGCGTTTTACAATT
>WQVV01000293.1 GCA_009785665.1 Defluviitaleaceae bacterium | reverse complement strand
TACATTGTCGGAAACTTCCGCGAAAGTTTCCGCGTTTTCCCCTTCGCGGGAAAATGATTGCGTGATTTTTACCCCTGCTATGCTTTCGTGAATATACGCGTTTAGGTTGGATTGCTTCGCACTGAAAATTTGCCACGCCTTGCGATTCTTCATGCGGATTATAAAAATCGCCGCGAATAGAAATGGCATTCCAACCATTGCTACGGCGGTAAGTCGCACGTCTATTGATAGCATCATGATTACGATTATTCCCAAAGAAAAAAGGTCGGTGATTACGTTTAGTAACCCGTTGGATAGCATTTCACTTAGAGAGTTGATGTAATTCACCAATCGCACTAAAATTTTCCCATGAGGACGGCTATCGAAGTAACTGAACGGCAATCGTTGCAGATGCTGAAACAAATCCAGCCGCAAGTCGCGGATTACACTTTGCCCTACCTGCGCCATTTTATCTATGCGGTATCGCATGAAGAAAATGTTTATGAAAATTGTTAGCAACATGATTCCCGCAAGTATCAAAACCTGCCTTACATCTTGATTGGGTATGGATTCGTCCATGACAATCATTGTCAAGTACGGTGCGAGAAGCCCCAACGCACTTGAGGTAATTGTAAACAGAAATGTAATCCCAAATACGCGCCGATACGGGCGAATATATTTACCAAGCCGTAGCATATGCCCCATTTTGAATACGTTCTGTTGGTCAAGGACTTCATCTGTGCGAAATGTATTACGCGCCATTTGGGTTCACTCCTTTTTGACATTCCCCATTGGTAAGTGAATGATTTTCGCCGCATTCTGACGGCTCATCATGCCTGCCTGTTTGTTCCTCGAATAATTTTGCGTAATAACCACCGTGATGAATTAACTCATCATGCGTGCCACGCTCGGTTATTTCGCCGTTTGTTAGCACTAGGATTAAATCCGCGTCCTTCACAGAAGACAGCCTATGCGCCACTATAAAGGTTGTGCGTTCAGATTCCTTTTTCATTTCGGCTAGGGCTTCTTGTATGCGGTGTTCGGTTTCCATGTCCACGGCGGAAGTTACATCGTCTAGTATTAGAATTGATGGGTCTGTTGCGATTGCTCGCGCTAGGGATATTCGTTGCTTCTGACCGCCCGATAACCCTACGCCCCGTTCGCCGACTATGGTGTCGTAGCCTTCGGGCATAGCGCGGATAAATTCGGCGGCATCGGCTATTTCTGCCGCCTTGTATATTGTTTCCATAGGCGCGTTGGGTACACCAAAGGCTATATTACCCTCAACCGTATCAGAGTATAAAAACACATCTTGCATTGCATAAGAAATCCCCCGCCGCAAATCTGGGATTTTATAATCCCTCACGTTTACGCCGTCCACAAGAACTTCACCCTTGCATACATCGTAAAACCGCGCAATCAAATTAACCAACGTAGTCTTGCCCGAACCAGTCGCGCCAACAATTCCAACAGTCTGCCCCCGCTCCACACGGAAGCTGATATTTTTTAGGATAAGTTCAGAAGTTTCAAACGGCGTATAATTAAAACTAACCCCCCTAAATTCAACCCCCATAGCGGGGTCAAGGGGACGAGTCCCCTTGCAGGGGATTTGGGACAGCGTCCCCAAGGTCTTATCTTTTTCTCTTTCCTCATCTTCTGGCGACTTTATCGTTATAGGCTGTTTCATCATCTCGTATACCTTGTCTATTGATGTTGCCGCGTTTTGTATGTCGTTTACTGCCCATGTGAATATTCTGGTTGGTGCGTCTACCATCCATAGATAACCGCCAAAGGCTACCATTTGGTAGAGGTACATGTGTCCAAAAATTGTTAGTAAACCGCCGAAAAGAAGTAGTATCCATGGAAGTAGAGCGGCGCATGTTTCCATTATTGGGAAGTATTTTATTCTTACCTTTGCCGCGTCTAGGTTTGCATTGTAAAAGGCTTTGTTTACTACGGTGAATTTTTCCGTTTCGTGGTCTTCTTTTGTGAAGGCTTTTACTACGCGGTTGCCGCCTATGTTTTCGCCGCAGGTGGAGTTTAAGTTTGCGAATTGCTCGCGAACATTACGAAACGCAGGACGAACGCCCTTAGATTGACGCAAAGCGGCTATGACTACTATTGGGGTGGTAAGTAACATTGCGAAGGTTAGGGGTAGGCTGATGGTTGCCATTACGATTATTGCTGCAACGTAAAGAAGTACATGTTCGATTACCATGTAGATTACGAATGCTATAAAATGGCGAATTGCCTCAAGGTCGCCAGTCATGCGTGACATGGTATCGCCAACGCGATTTTTGTCAAACCAACTGAAACTCTGCTTATGTAGCCTATGATAAACGTCACGACGCATGTTGAATAAAATTTTCTGTGATGTATGCTCGAACAGCATAGTAAAAAAATACCGCGATATAGAACGGTACGCAGTTATAACTATCATTATCGTAAGGTAACGCGGCAGTAGTTCGCTTTGCCCGCCTTCGATTACGTCCCGCACGATTAAACCCGCAAATAACGGATTAACCAACATCAACGCAACATTAACCGTGTTCACCAGTAGCCCAAAAATTAATCGCCATTTATATCGCGCCACATATGGCCAGCCCCATTTTACTGCACGCATGAAATCATTCCATTCTTATTTCATTCTATTACTCCATAATAGTAACATCTGATTATATCTCTATGCGTTTGTTATGTAAAGTTAGCCGTTAAAATCACTCACGCGCCGAATATATATCGGCGCGTGTTCGTTAAACTCTATTTTGTTCTTGAGCATTACTTGCTTTACCCCTTAGCGGAGCGAATAACAGGCCAGAACATTAGCCCAGTAAACCCAGCAACGATTAGTATAATTGGTATGGCAATCAAAGCTCTGTTGGTTCTAACATCTTCACTTGTTTCATCAGTTTCGATTGGTGGGTTTTCTGGTGTTGATGCGATTACGGATTCTGCAAGTGAATTTGTTTCGTCCTCGGTTGGGGGTTCTTCGGCTTCTTCAATTACGAGTGCTTCATCTACTAAAAGGGTCAAAGTTGTCGTGCCGCTGCCAGATGGGTTTGTTGCGCGAAAAGTTACGGTAAATTCGCCTTCCTCAACGGGAGTTCCGAAAATTATTCCCGAAGCTGGCACAATGCGTAATCCTTCTGGTAAGTCGCCCTCCTCAATAGACCACATGGGAGTTATCCCAGTTGCGGCGAGGGCGTAGGAAAAAACACTGTTTACATTCCCTTGTGGCAATTGCTCTGTGATGATTTCGGGAGGGGAAAGCGGTGCAGGGTCATCAACCAGCGCGACTATATCCCAGAATGCTTGCTT
>WQVV01000292.1 GCA_009785665.1 Defluviitaleaceae bacterium | reverse complement strand
TTGGAAATTGCGTCGCGGTCTGTGAAATTTTGCAGTAATGGCGCGGGGTTTGCTGGTGTGGTATAACCCATTTCGTCACGCAGAACGCGAGTGGACACTACAGTTAATTGCTCGCGTGGTAGTACCAGCATTGGCGAAAAGTTTCCACCACCAGTTCCCGTCATTATGCCGCGATTGTTTGCAGAACCTGCCGCGCCAAAGAACCAATCTGCCCGCGCAACGTCGTTAAAATTCCCGTCTGCATTGGGGTCTAGCCCGCCCAACATGCGCATTATTAATGTAGACATTTGCGCACGGTTTACTGAATCCTCTGGGCTGAATCTGCCTGCCCCTGTGCCTTGAAAAATTTCTTGCGCGGCAAGTTCACGAATAGCCTGTTGCATTCCTTGCGAAAGATTTTGAATGTCGGTGAAGTCCACGCGGTTTTCAACTACTACGAAAGTATCACTTGCGCTGATTCGGCTTTGTAGCATTCCGTTTGCGGAGTTGAAACGGCTTGGAATGGTTTGCCCCGCTGTGTTACGTTTGGTTTGATAATTTGTGTCGGTTGCAAGCGGTTGCACTGCAAGGCGAATAGGCGTTTCCACTTCGCGACTAAGCACCACCGTGTAAGAATTACCTGCGTTCACACTAATGGTAAGCGGCGCGGCTGAAACATCTGATGCCATGAAAGCAGGCGGGAGAATTATTTCGTAATATGACGTGCGGATAATTACCTGTTCTGCTTGCGTAGAAGTCTCCGTGGAAATTTGCATTGTGGGAGAATCCACTATAAAAGATACTGCCGCGTTTAAGTCGCGCCGCGTTGTATAGCCTTCTTCCGCAAACATGTCATAAATCGCGGTACGAGTGGCTTCGGCGGTGGCTTGCAACGACGCAGTTGTAGCTTGATTCACTGCAACAACCCCGCCAGAAACTTCCGCACTTGCGGCGCGTGCAATTGCATTATCCGCGAAAAGTTCAATTAAGCCGCGTTCGACTACATAGGTGTAATCCGCAAGTGCTAATGTATTTCTCACGGCGTATACAGCTGTTGCTGTGTCAACAATTTCATCAAGCGCGGTTGGGCTAATTAAATGCGTTTGTGCCAGCGGCGGAACATTCGACGCAGATGGCAACGAGGGTATAAAGTTGATTACACTTGGCATCATTACACTATCCACACCTACTACCCTGTCAGGTGTGGGGATACTTTGCGCGGGGGAATCACGCCCTAGCATACCGCTCTCATTGTTGCCCCAAGCATATAACACGCCGTCTGCCGAAACTGCCAGCGTATGCGACCTACCAGACACGGCAACAACATTTTCCAAAACTCGTTCGGGTTGCCATCGGTGACTGCTTCCACCTCCAAGCTGACCAGCCGTACCCGCGCCCCAAGTCCATAACCCGCCGTCTGCCGTTATTGCCATTGAATGGTCATCGCCCGCCGCTACAATAACCACATTTTCCTTTACCCTCACGGGATTGTTGACAACAACCATGGTAGCTGGATGGCTAAGGTCTCTTTCAGCCCCAACCCTGCCAGATGCATTGTTACCCCAGCCCCATAAACCACCATCTGTTGTGAGTGCAAGCGAATGGCTGTGACCCGCCGCCACGGCTACAACGTTTTCTTTAATCTTTACAGGGGTAGGCCTGCTTGCAGTTGTTCCGTCCCCAAGCTGTCCCATGTTATTATTGCCCCAAGTCCATAACCCTCCGTCTGTTGTAATTGCAAGTGCATGGGTAGTTCCCGCCGCAACGGCTGCCACATTGTCCATAACTCTTACAGGGCTTCGGTGGGGCGTATGTGTCCCGTCTCCAAGCTGACCGTTCGGGTTTGTACCCCATGCCCACAAAACACCGTCTGCTGTAATTGCAAATGAATGCATTTGCCTCGCAGATACAGCAATTACATTTTCCATAATCCTCACTGGGTTATTGCGATGTGTGGTTGTTCCGTCCCCTATTTGCCCACCAGTATTAGAACCCCAAGCCCATAAACCGCCATCTGTTGTTACTGCAAGTACGTGGCTCTGCCCTGCTGATACGGTAACTACGTTTTCCATAATCCGTACAGGGTCGTGGCGGTTGTTCCATGTCCCATCTCCAAGCTGACCGACGTAATTTGTCCCCCATCCCCACAGGCTACCATCTTCCATAATTGCATAACTATTACGAACACCTGCCGCAATAGTTGTATTCATACCATCTATTCTACCATCCGCCGAAACTTCGTATGTTGGTAGCAATGTTAGCATCAGCACCATCGCTAAAATAATTCCCAGTACATGCTTTTCAAATTTTTTCATTCTTTATCAGCCCCTATTTATTAATGTCTTAGATTATACCATAAAATAGCAAGTCGTGTTGTTGGGTTAAAAACATAAAACAAACCCGCCAAAAGGCGGGAAATTTTTTTGTATTCTTTTGTATTCAACGCTACATATTATATAAACTTGACCAATGCTCGACTTTGATAACTGCAAGCCTATACCCCAAAGGGCGCAATATACTGATTTCAAGCGTAAACCAAAGGCTCTTCGTATTCAAACATTTTCAATTCATCTTCTGTCAATTCCATTTTTGAGATGTTTTTTTCAGCGCAGTATTTAGTCATAGCCCGATAGTCGTATTCAATTACAAGTGGACGTTTGGGTTTTGCCAAATACCCTCCAGCGCGTTTTGCCGCCGCATCTATTGCGTCCCAGCCACGTTTTTCAACTTCACTCAACATTAAGGTCGCCCTCCAATGTGTACGCATCAATTACTTTCATTGCAGTTTCCTCTAAAACTTCCATTCTATACTCATGTATGCGCGCAGGGATTCTTGTTGCGCCAAGCATATCAGAGTAATGATTAGCAAGTTCAAGATTTTTAGCATCAAAGTAAATATATCCGCCAAATCCATTTACAAACGATAATTTTATGGCTATTGCGAACAAATGTCCTCCGACACCTATATATTGTTTATTTGCGCCTAAGTTATGCGGTGCGCTTTCTATTATCTGAACATAAACAGCATTTTTGACAACTTCAGCGGCAACCAACCCTTGAATGGTATCATCACCCCTAACCAACAGCTTATATATGTTTGCTTTTCCTAATTCTTTGTCAGTCCAATCGAAAAGCCATCCTTTTTTCGCTAAATCGGACACATCGCTGTCTGTTGCGATAGAAAAAGTAGTCTGCAAAATCTTCCCTGTTGAAACCTTTTCCAAGCAAGGTGTTAATTTATCAATCATAATATCCAGCTTCATGGGCAATACACCTCGACCTACCATAGTAGCAAATATAACCTATGCATCATAAGTGCAACATCGCCGCGAGTCATGGAA
>WQVV01000291.1 GCA_009785665.1 Defluviitaleaceae bacterium | reverse complement strand
GAGTCAAAACTTTGCTGTTTTAACATATAACGGCCGAAATACTCTTAGGGAAATGTTGGTCGCGCTTCCGTCGGGGCGGGTAATAGTGGCGGCGGGCAGATTTAATAGGATTTCTGGATTTAGCGAAAACCGTGCTATAGTACGCACTAGGACGGCGAGTTATGGCGGCACGCATGGTGTTATCAATACGACTACGGGCAGATTAATTGCGCCGACAATATACAGTGGGATTCAGCCATTCGTAAATGGATTGGCAATAGTTACTATGCAAGAGCAAGAGGATTCGCCAAGCTATCGCGGTGTGATTGATAACAATGGGGTTGAAATTTTGCCCATAATTTACAGCAGGGTAGCATTTTATAATGAGATGATACTAGCGTGGCAAAGTGAAGAAGAACGCGAGTACGCATGGATTTTTAACAATCAAGGGGAGGAGCTACGCAAAATCAGTTACCCCGAAAGATTGCAAATTCTTAATCAGTCAAGAAGATTAGCTATTTCAAGTGCAGACGGCACTACAGAGTTGTTAGCCCCCGAAACAGGCGAGACAACACCAATACCCGAATCACCAGTACCACCAGTAGCCGCAGGGCCTTCTATTGATAATATTCGTATGAGTGCGTATGGTATGGCAGTAGTAACGGTTGGGCAGGAAGAATCCCGCCGAATGGGTGTAATGGAACTTGAAACAGGACGGGTAATAGTGGATATTTCCAAAACCGAGGTGCGAATACTTTGCCCCGATATGATAGCAGTCAGACACGGCGGAACAGTGGAGTGGTGCTATTACTATTCAATATGGGATGCTTTTGGCGGGACTTGGGGCATTGTGAATGCAGAAGGGGAAGAAATTGCACCTGCTGTATTTACTAGAGCAGTGCCATTTGTTCACGGGAAAGCAATTGTTGAATACCAAAGCGGTGTAGGACTTATGAACCAAAATGGAGAATTTATTCTACCATTGGAATTTGCATTAATAGACTTCCCGCGTTCACCGCAAAACTTTCCACATTCACAACAAAACTATATGCGAATGCGAATCAATAAAGGCGGGGAAAGAGCCGTACCCATTGCCAACCTAGGGCATATGTTTGGCGATATAATGGGTGGCTACTGGGGCTTTATAGATAGAAGCGGCAATATCGTAATACCTGCTGAAATTCCCTTCGATTGGGTAGACATACCTTCACCAGAAGGCGTGGCAAGAATCGAGTACAATGGCAGACATGGATTTATACAAATTTTTGGAGGGTACGAGTATGAGTAAAGCAAAATGCATTTTGGTAATGTTGGGGATTTTGATGTTTGCTCCGCTGGCGGCGCAAGCTAGTGAAATACAAGTTATAGTGGACGGTAATGCCGTAGTATTTGAAGATGTACAGCCCATCATAGTAAACGGACGAACACTTGTGCCACTTCGCGGAGTATTTGAAGAAATCGGCTACGTTGTGACATGGGACGGCGATACTTCCACCGCAAGCCTAAACAACGATACAAATATAATAACAGTGCGTTCGGGTGATAATTTTATAATCGTAAATGGCGAACAAATTACGTCTGATGTTCCGCCGCAGATAATAAGCGGTAGATTTATGATTCCGTTAAGGTTGGTATCGGAAGCCATAGGCGCGGAGGTAAACTGGGACGGTGAAGCCAGAATTGTAACAATCGTAACCACACCCGAAGCCGTTGAAATTTTATCTGCCCCAGCACCACCACGGGCTATTCCTTTTGAAATAATACCTTCTTATAGGCCTTGGTTGGGTGGCGAATTACGAGAACCTGAAGCCTTTGCTTTTCGTTCGGTTGAGGATATAAATGCATTTTTGTATTCACGTTTATATTTGAAAGCTGGGCTTCGTTTACCGCATGGAGTAAGAACAGTGGAATTTCCGCCAGATACACATAGACTTGACCCAATCGTAATAGATACGTTTAGGGAAATTATATTTGGGGACTTTACCGAGGAATTTTTTGAAACATATATGTTGCTGGTGGTTAATCACACGCATCCTAATATTGGCCCAGAAATAAGCATCTACAATATCATCGTGAACGACGACGAGATGGTGATAGAAATATTGCTATACTTTTTCATGAATATGGTGTTGGATGCGCCCATGGACTGGGCGGTTGCAATGGCAGTTGACCCTTCTTCTTACCGTGAGCAAATGCGTGTAACATTTATATCTGATAGGCAAAGTATCACGTCAACTTCTTTTTTTCCATACAGATATTTTGACATTGAAACTTCTGTGCATGGGCATTCATTCTTGGGTGGCGTGCTTGTAGTACAAGCAATGGAAGGCGTATCCTTTCGCGAAATGGAAGGTTTTATGGCAGAGTATTGGGGGGGCGTACTTGCGTTTGTAGAAGCCGACAACGTCTACCAAGTACATTTTCGTGACGCAAACGAAGCAGAGTTAAACGACTTGATTATTAAATTCAATCAAGATGAACGGGTGTTGCTTGCAAGCAAGTATTTAGTTACGCCAACGCTACCGCAAGAGCCAATTCGACCCACAGACCCATCAGATGGACTACCTGCAACCTCCCCATATTTTGAATTGCTTGATTATAGCCTTTGGCTGGTTGATGGCGGATATAACCTTTCGCCAGAAGTATTTGTGTTCCGTTCGCGGGAAACACTTCAAGAGTTATTCGACCCCAGAACGCGACCACTAACTATATGGGACACACTTGCCCCTAATTTTTTCGACACGCACATACTGCTAGTAATCAACCACACAGAACGAAGTACAGCCCCGCAAACTCACGTCCAAAACATCACCGCAGACGATAACGATTTATTAGTAGAACTACTAACAACCTTCCCCCACGGAACACTAGGCGGCGCAATGATGGTACCAGTATCATTTGTAATAGCGGTAGACAACACCCAAGACCGCGAGGAAATAAGCATTATACTCCACTACGAAGACCCATATATGTATGAATAACAAACACACGCACTGCGTCCTTGGAGAAACTTTTGTAACCACAAAAGTTTCCCCAAGGCTTTTTATTGCCTAGGAAATGGCATCTGGCTTCGAGACGTATGCATTAATTAGTTTGCAATGCATGTCATCGGCGAAAGGCGGCTGTGCCGCTCGCCTGCTCATGACGCGTCTTCTTTATCCCATTTGTCGTGGCGTTCTTTTAGTTTTTGCAGTTGTTTATCTTTTTTCGCATTTAGAAAATTTATATCTAGGGTGACAATCATGCAATTAGCGCACATTCCCGTTGCGTCTGTGTTTGGGGTATCTAAGATGCATCTATTATCGCGTTGGTAGATACATAGTTCGTGTTCACATTCATGTTCGT
>WQVV01000290.1 GCA_009785665.1 Defluviitaleaceae bacterium | reverse complement strand
TATTAAACAGGCTCTAAGATACGGCAGAAAGTAAGCGCAAATAAAAGGGGGCTATTGCCAACTGTTTTTCACAGTTGGCAACAGCCCCCTTTGCTTCGATACGCATGTGTAATTTTGCCGCTGATGTGATTGCCGAAACGTGGCTATGCCATTAATGATAAATATAAACAGCTCTACTTACATCGTCCCATCGAACATCTGCGCCTAGAATTTCCGATACATAACGCACGGGAACGAAAGTGCGGTCGTGTACTATAACGGCAGTTCCCATGCCATCGGGCAAGGGAGTGCCTATTGTGATGTTTACAAAATTGTCTTCCAGTTCGATAGTTACTGTGCGGGTTATGTCGTTCCAACTAACCGCCGCACCCAAACCTTCGGCGATAGCGCGAATTGGAACCATTGTGCGGTTTGTATCAGCGTCTATGAAAGGTGCGGCATCACCAAACACTAAGCTACCGTTATTATTAAATATCGCCGAGCCTACGGAAAAGCGTAAGGTGCTAATCGTCTGCGGTGGCGTGATTGAGTTATATCTGACAATAAATGTCGCCAAATTGTTTGCTGTGAACGTAACCGACGAATTTTCAAAATTAAATTGCGAGGGCAAAAGATAAAAGAATCCGTCATCTGCAAGAATCCCTGCGGTTACGGGTGTGCCGCCATTCCACGGAACGGTTACTTGCAACGCGCCTGCGATTTCGTTAATGCGTTGCGTTCCTGCGTATGCCGTGACTGTTAATGTTGAATCCGCGTCGTTGAATGCTTGCGATATAGAGATGGTTATATCACCGCGTCCAGTGTTGAGGGAATTTGCCGCCGCCGCATCAAAATGGAGGGTAGCGTCGGGAAGAATCAGTTCCACGCCAAGCCCTGCGGCAACGAATCTATTCATAGCGGTACGCGGAATAACTATTGTAGTCGCATTTCTTACGCTTGAAAGGTCGAAGCTTGCGGTATCATTTGCTACATTAACAATGTTTGTGACAGTGTTTGTTGGCAAGGTGAATGTAATTCGGTTGTTGACTACGCGATATGCCACGCCTATGCCATTTACGGGTATGGTTATTATTGGGGCTGGCGGGGGCGTTTGTGTTGGCTGTGGCGTATATCCGCCGCCTTCGCTTGAGCCACCACTTGGGCCGCTTTCAATATTTATTGCTCTAAACTCGGCTTGAATTTCTATGTGGTCGGGAGGAGGCCAAACGAAGTATGCTTCATTTGGGTGGCTGGGGCGTGGCGTAATTGTAATTGCTGGCCCAGATGTTACATTCCACCCAAAAAGAACATGCCCTGTCGTGGGTGTTGCAACCAGATTCCCTTGGTTGCCATCAATGGATAGACTGGCTGTTCCCCACGCAGGATTATTTGACGTAACAAGTACCGTAGGTTCTGGTATTTCTACAGCCGTCCAAAACATATCAAGGCGTAGTGCCGAGGCCATTTGGATATTAGTCAAGGTATACTGCCCTTCTGTAAGCAGGAATGTAAAATCGTGAAAAATTTGCCAAGTCCAATTGCCCTGCACCACTTCAACACTTTCGGGGGCAATCGGATTGTTGTTGCTATCCAAAATAGTAATCCATTCGTGGTTTGTATTTCTATTGCCATACGTTATCCTAAATGTGTAAAGTCCCGTTTCGTAAACAACAAAAGGGCGTTGCGCGGGCGAGCCAATCGAAGTAGGAAATGTTATGCCACTAACTCCTGCAAACACTGTCACCGCCGCAATCATAGACAGCAGTACAAGGTTAAAGGCTACGAGCCCTTTTACGTTAATCTTCTTCTTCATTAAAAACCTCCCGTGAATTTATTGTGCATATACAAATCCCCACACAAGCCCAAAAAAACGATGCTGTGATAAGCGAAGTAATGCCAAAAAACGCTTGAATGCAGTAAAAAACAATCCCCGCACCCGTAATCATAATAACGTGATTATCAGAAGAACGAATCCATTTGACAAGAATCAGAACAATTGCAGATAAGTAACTTAATAATGTAAAAATCCCCCTAGTGGCAAGCATGTGCAAATATTTGTTATGAGCGTCGTCAATATGCACGGTTAGATTAATGCCGAGTTCTTCGCTAAATCGCGTAAACGGCGGAATATCCCAATGCCCCAAGGTATCAGGGCCTGTCCCAAACAGAAAGCCCCACAAAGTTAATCTATCCAAAACGCTACGCCAAATAAAAATCCGACTTGTACCAAAGGAATCATCCCAATAACCACGAAGCATCTGTGATGCTTCAAAAATCATACCATCATGATTATCCCCAAAAAACAAAAGATACAAAACCGCGAACAGAACAATAAATAAAGTAAACAACAACGCGCCAAGCCTGCACCATTTTATGGGAATTTTGTCAAACACAATAACATTTTTCACAAGTACAGTCAATAGCGAAACAATTACTGATGCAATCAGTGGCGTTAGCCGCGAAAAATAAAAAGCAGTTATGCCATTTCCAAACACAACTGCTTGAGACAATGCAAATGCCGAAATCATAACAGCAAGCACAATCAATGTGCGAGCTAAACTTTCGCGGCATTTTACCAACACAGGAAGCATAATCACAAACCCAACAACAAGGGCAAAAATAGCGGCATTAATCCGCATTGCAAAAATCAACCAAACCGCAAAAAATAGCGGAATACAAAAAAGGTATCTACCTCTAACAACAGCTACAGCAAAGATACCCGCAACAATACTTAAAAACGCTCCGCCTAATCCAGCATTACCAATTGTCCCCAAAAATTCTCCAGAATAATAAATTCCTGCATCGTAGTAATTAAAACCTTCTGGAAACAGCATAAAAGGATTAGCCCCCGTAAGCTGAACAAAAGAAAGCGCGCAAAACAAAATCACAGAAACGCCCAGCAGAGGAAGCATCCATTTTTGCAGAACAAAATACTTTGACAGAAAAAAGCAAGTAAAAACGTAAATAGCAACCGTCAAAACACCCTCTTGACGAAATCCGCCAAAAAACACCCCGCCATACCCCGAAAATATCGCAGAAAATATAGTAAATCCCAAATACAAAAACAACAACCACATAACCAAAGGGATTTCCCTAATACCTTCGCGCAAGTTAATCGGGCGAACCCCCGCCGCCGCAAACTGAAATCTTATTACAGCAACCACAACACAATACCCGCCGCATATAAGCAAGAATAGCGTATATTTAAACGCATCAATAACCATATATCCACCCGCTGGAATTGCCAACAAAAAAACGCTAATCAGCAAGCCCACATAAACCGACGTGACAATAGTCAAGACAACACTTCTTTTTTTGTGGGATTTATGTTCTTCGTTTTTGATATGCATAGCGTCCCCCT
>WQVV01000289.1 GCA_009785665.1 Defluviitaleaceae bacterium | reverse complement strand
GAAGACCGCAAGCGCGAGGGTTTATTTTTAATCCAAGACATAAAAAACAATATTACGCTAACCAATTTGCGAAGCATTGCAAAAATGGGGGTAGTCAATCAAAATGAGGAAGTGAACATTGCGAATGACTACAAGGATAAACTAAATATCCGTGCGTCGGGAATAGACCAGATTGTTGGGAATCTTAGTGGTGGGAATCAGCAGAAGGTTTCGATTAGTAAGTGGCTTTATACTCGCCCGAAGATTCTTATTCTTGACGAGCCAACGCGTGGTATTGATGTTGGCGCGAAATTTGAAATCTACAGCATCATAAACGAACTTGTGGCGCAGGGCATGGCGATAATTATAATTTCTTCTGAACTGCCCGAGGTGTTGGGCATGAGTGATAGGATTTATGTAATTTCCGAAGGCAAGCTAACTGGTGAACTTTCTGCCGAGGAAGCCGATGCCGATAGCGTAATGAGTTTAGCTATAGTTTAGGAGCGTGAAAACAATGAGCATGGTGTCGGAACTAAAAACATTGCTTTCCAAGAATATTCGTGATTACGGTATGTTTATCGCGTTGATTGTAATTGCGATTGTGTTTAACATTTTGACTGATGGGTTGTTTTTGTCGCCGCGAAATGTTTCCAACTTGGTTAATGCCACGGGATATATTGCTGTGCTTGCGGTGGGTATGACTTTGGTTATTGTTATTAGGCATATTGACCTTAGTGTTGGGTTTTTGGCGGGGCTTTGCGGCGCGGTTGTTGCGTTGCTGATGGTTCAGCAGGGATTTAATATGTTTTTGGCTGTTCCTATCGTGTTGGTGATTGGGTTAGCGGCTGGGTTAGTTAGTGGATTTTTCGTGGCTAAAGTGGGTGTACCTGCTTTTGTTATCAGCTTGGCGGGCATGTTAATTTTCCGTGGAATGCTTTTGCAGGCTACGGCAGGTACGGGAACTATTTCTTTGCCTAACCATACACATGCGCAGTTTAACGCAATTGGAAACGGCTTTATTCCCGACTGGATAGGAGGGTTGTTTGCGTTTGAGGGTATTTACTCACCTGTTTATGATGGTCGCATTCTCTATTGGCTTGCGAATAGTCATTTGATGTCTTTATTAGTTGGACTCATTGCGATTGTTTTGATGGTTGTGTTCCAGTTGAAGGCGCGCAACGATAAGGTTAAGTATGGTTTTGCTGTACTGTCGTGGCCGCTTATGATTGGCAAAATGCTTTTGATGGCGATTGGAATTGGTTATATTACATTTGTGCTTAGTGGCCACAATGGGATTTCTTGGACGGTTGTTATTGTTATTGTGGTGGTGGCTGTTTATCATTTTATCACTACAAAAACTGTGTTGGGGCGGCATATTTATGCTGTTGGTTCTAATCCCGAGGCGGCAAAACTTAGCGGTATTAATGTTAGCAAAATTACGTTTTTTGTTTTTGGCTCTATGGGAATGCTTGCGGCATTGTCTGGTGTGTTGTTTACGGCGCGGCTTCAATCAGCTACGCCTACGGCGGGTACTCTTTTTGAACTTGATGCCATTGCGGCGGCTTATGTAGGTGGCGTGTCGGCGGGTGGTGGCGTTGGTAAAGTTACGGGGTCGATAATTGGTGCGTTGGTTATGGCTTCGTTGCCTAGTGGCATGAACTTGATGGGTATTGGAATTTCCTATCAATTTATCGTGCGTGGACTTGTGCTTATTGCCGCTGTAACTTTTGACGTTATGAGCAGAAACAGGAACAGATAATGGAGAAAAGAAAAACCGTACTTGCCTCCATTATAGACGGAATATCCCAGATTTTTATGCCCATTGTGGGGCTTCTTAGCGCGGCAGGAATTTTAACGGGGATTGTTACAGTTTTGCTGACTACGTCTGTGCTTTCTGCTGATAGCGACACGCATTTGGTCTTGAATGCTATGGCGAGAAGTTTGTTTTACTTCATGCCGATGATGCTTGCTTTTACCGCCGCTAAGAAGTTCGGGGCTAATCCGTTTACTGCTGTGGTTATCGCGGGGGTGTTGCTTTATCCTTCGCTTAATTCCGTGCTGGAGGCGGGTACGACTGTTCGTTTTTTGGGAATACCCCTGCTTGGGGTTACATATAACGCCAGCATTATTCCAATGATTTTGTCAGCGTGGTTGCTTTCTTATGTAGAGAAGATTTTTGATAAAATTTTGCCCGAAATCGTTAGAGGGTTTTTAACGCCGCTTCTTTCTATTTTGATTGTTGGGACGGTTACGCTGTTTGTTTTTGGCCCTGTTGGTGCAGTTATTGGTGATGTGCTTGCGCTTGGATATGGATTTCTGTTTGACTTTTCTCCCATTGTTGCGGGGCTGGTGCTTGGTGCGGTTATTCAACTTATGGTGATTTTTGGATTTCATTGGGCGATTATATTGATAGGCATGAATAATATCGCACTTAATGGCTATGATACAGTGCTTGCGCTAATTGCTGCGGCTGTGTTTGCTCAAGCGGGTGCGGCAGTAGCTGTTATGCTAAAGAGCAAGGATAAGAAGTTTCGGGGTGTTTGCGCGTCGGCGGCTTTGTCGGCGTTGTTTGGTGTGACTGAACCTGCCATGTTTGGCGTTAATTTGCCGCGCAGAAAGCCTGTTTTTGCTGTGTGCGTTGGTGGCGGAATTGGTGGGGCTATTGCGGGGTTTTCGGGCGTACAGGCTACGGCATTTGCTTTTCCTAGCATAGTTGCACTGCCCGTTTTTCTTGGGGACGGGTTTTTGCTATTCTTGGTCAGTTGCGCAGCGGGGTTTTTAGCCGCTATGGTGGTCACGTTATTGCTGAAATTTGATGTTGATGTGACTTCGGATGAAGAGTGAAGAGGGCAAAAAAATTTACGACATATACACTTTTTAGTTTCATGCCCTCAAGATTTTAGATTTGCACCGAATTATTCCAATATTTTGTTTTGCATATTCAAAAAACGCGCTATGTTGGACAAATTGCCTTGCATAACGCGTTTGCAGACATGAAATACACGCTCTCCCTTGCCCATGCAGAGATATACGTATCATCAGCAAATGGCATTGTATGCTCTTAGCATATACGCCTTGTATGCATCAACTTGAGATAGACGCTTTTTAAGCGTGTTTAGTTCGTGTTCTACTTCCTTTGACTTTAGAGCCAACGTACTTTTAATGTTTAGTATTTGAGTGGTTAGGGCGATTTTATCAGTATTCATTTTACATATTTCTTCAACAACACGATTATCCAGTGGTTGTCTGTAACGGTTACCACTTGCACAACCAATGGTTTTATCCCACGGCATTCTATTTCTTGTGATTTTAAACAGAAATTACTTTCGGTTTGCTCAGTGATATATCTGTGAGATTGGTTTGGCGCATGAAAATAAATTTTTGTCTAAATTTAGGTTCTCTGGTCTG
>WQVV01000288.1 GCA_009785665.1 Defluviitaleaceae bacterium | reverse complement strand
GAGAATCCAAACACAATGCAAGCAAAAGCGGCGGCAACATAAATAAAACTAAGCCACATACTGGAAAACGAAAAACCATAATGCATCAACAAAACCTGCGTAAGTGTTACCAGCGTGTAAACCGAAAAAACCACAGGAACAAAAGCCAAACCGCCTTTAACCGTCGCGGTGAATTGCATCAAAAAATCATACACAACAAAAACCGCCGCCGCGCAAATAAGCACAATAGGCATACTTGCAAACACCATTTGCAAGGGGGTTAAAGCGGAAAACGGAAATATGATGGGGCTTCCAAATGCATTAAAGTTCAAAATGAACAGCGCGAACAACCCCACAGAATACAGCGCGAAACTAATCCAGCGAAATCCCGTATCTGCAATGGGTTTTAAACGCGGCAACAAGAATCCAAACACAAAAGTAGCGGCAATCATAAGCGCGACCATGGAATAACCCGCTCTAGCATATTCGCGGAAACTTTCGGTTGTGATCAAGGTAAAAAACGGATAACCGCGCCGAATAATCACAGCCAAAACATAAAGCCATAAATTCAAAATGGCGATATATTTAAACGCAAGATGTCGCACTTTAAAGTAAGCATTTTTGTAGATGTACGCCGCCAAAATAGCCAAGCCACCAAAAGTAACAGCAAAGTCATTCCAAGCGAACATGCCCACTTCGCCCATAATTCTCATAATAAATGCAAATTCCCAGAATAGAAAAGCCCCAACGCATAGTATATAAATAACCAGCCCCGTTCGACGGAAGCGTGCGTTGTTTTTTAAAATCCCATACACTGTAACGGCAACGCCCTGCATCAGCCAGCCAAGAACCAACCAATCCCCGCCAAACTGAAACGGAATCGTAAGCACAACAAAAACCATTCCCGTAATAAAAAACAAATCGCGCATAGATTTCGCGTCATCAAATTTCTTCGCTAGAACAAAACTCATGCCCAAATAAACCACGGCATAAGCAATCGCGAGAAGCCCCGTGAAATCGTTCCAACCAAAGTCATCGAACAACGCATAAGTTGCCAAGCAACTAACAACCGTATTAATAGTCACCAACACAATGTCTGCCGCAACAAATTTCGCCGTAGTCATGTACGTGCCAACAATCGGAATCGCGGTGTACATAAAAAACGCAAAAAATACAAACGCCATAACAACCGCCTGCACCACGAAATCATCTGTGGGCAGGGCGATTGACACAATGTACGCGGTGCTGACCATATTAAAAAACAGCCCAATATAAGTAGATACCGTCCACTTCATTCTGGTAGACACAAGAAGGTCTAGCAAGTTGAGCGCGATAAAATAAACCATCGCGCCATAAAGCATGTAAGCCGTGGGTGTAATCGAAAAAATAGGCAGATACCCACCAACAAAAGCCAAAACCAAAAGCGTCTGCGACCGATAACGCGTAGACAAATAAAACGCCACACCAGTAACAACAATAGTCAAACCAAGCGCGGGATACATAGGCAGAACCTCCAGCCCAAAATATCCAACCACCAGCCCAACATAAAGCACCGCCACTCCACCAGCAGTAATCCCCAACGAGAAAACATTCGGCTTACGACGATTCATAAATTCACCAGCAGCAAGCATTCCCCCACCCAGCACAAAAATCAACGCCGTCCTAACCTCGTCATTAAGCCATTCTTGCACAAAATGCCCCGCCGTAATTGCCCCAATAATTATCAACAATATCCCCAACGCGTTGATAACATTCAACCCCACAAACCGCTCGATATTGTTTTTCTTCGTTATGTCAATTATTTGCTCCTGCGTGATTTGCTCGTCGCGAAGCTCCGCATATGCCGCCGCTTCTTCCACAGAGAATGGGGCCGTTGCTTCCGCGTATGCCTTGCGGGCTTCCATTATCGCGGTACTCACCTCTGACGCAAGGGCGTTTAACTTTGGGATTAGTTCCTGCGCCGTTTCTGTATGAATCTTCGACAGGCTATGTCGCATGATTTCTATTCGTGACAGTACGCTGCTTTCCAGAAGCGTAAGCCGATTCTGCGCGCCCTCGTTCTCATTGCGAAATAAAATTTGCAATTTGTTTTGCGAATTATCCAAAATGCGTAGCTTTTCCGTGTATGTTTGCTCGTATAATGCGTTTGTTAGTCGCGAGTTTTTTTCCTTGAGTTCTTGCAGGGTTAGGGTTGCTTTTTCGTGTTCCGTTGTTAATTTGGCAAGTCGCGTTCGTAGGGCTTCGTTTTCTTTTGCTACGTCGCGGGCTTCCAGTACGTTTATTTGCGTCTCTAGTTCTTCCAGCATTCCTTTTTGATGTTTTAATATGTCGCGTAAATCCATTTTTGCACCTCCCTGTTGTGCGAAGTACTCATCATTTGGAACGGCTTCCACGTAAGTGGAAAGGCCTGTGTTTCGTAGGCTTTCGGCAAGTCTTTCGGCTTCGCACACGCGTTGTGGGTTTTCTTCGTTTACTCGAACAACCAGTGGCGCGTCCATGATTACTTCATAAAATTTCCTAAATCAAAGGCGCGGTAAAAACCGCGCCTAAAGTATAGCATATAAATTGAGTTACATATAGATATGCACTGCCGAATTAACACCGTCCCAGCGAGTAGTCGCGCCTAGGATTTCCGCGACGTAACGAATAGGAACTAGAACGCGATTGTCCAGAAGCATCAAATAGAGCCTCATCTAGGCGTAGACTTGGCTTTACTTATCAATTAATGCTATACGGCGGAACAAGCAAATCATATTTCACGTCTTGAAAATATCTTAACCAGTTCTCAAGACTCATAAATAGTCTCCTTGCCATCATTTCATGTTGCTTTACAATTTGCAAATTGTTAATTTGTGTCTTTCTTCTATTAATAAAATCGTGGATTTTAGCGACATTACCAACACCTCTTCTAAGCTTATAGTGTTTTCTGATGTTGGTGCATCAAAATCGAAATTTACATGATTATGCCAAACATAATATTTTTCCACACATTCGCCAGTATTCAAGTGGCTATCAATGAAATTGTATAGAGATTGATTACTTATCAGTCTCCACTTATTCGTTAGTTTTTCAAGTTCTGTTGTTATAAAGTTCTCGTCAGAACTACTTTGCATAATTTTATGCTTTTCTTGTGAAAAGCCTTTCCATGAATCACCATGAAATTCATAAATGAATGGATTTTTGAAAGAATTTCTAAAGGTAGCATTCTTCTTATCTGCAACTACGAAATCATTCTCCCATGGTGTTGATTCTGGAAATAAATACATATCATCTCTTAAATTAGTAGTTTCGTAATCTCACGGCATTCTATTTCTTGTGATTTTAAACAGAAATTACTTTCGGTTTGCTCAGTGATATATCTGTGAGATTGGTTTGGCGCATGAAAATGAATTTTTGTCTAAATTTAGGTTCTCTGGTCTG
>WQVV01000287.1 GCA_009785665.1 Defluviitaleaceae bacterium | reverse complement strand
GCATCGCGTCCTCCATATCAGTTCTTTTATAGCCGCGTTCATTTTGATACGCTCCATAATCGGTTGTGTTGTCGAATATGGTACAGCTATTTATTAATCATGATAGAGTATACGCTTCTCGTCCGCCTCTGTACCGACGCGCCTCTATTTGACGCTTACCACTCCCCTATTTCGGCGCGTATTTCGTCCTCTATGGTTAATCTGATTTATGGCACTGTTTTGACGGAAAAAGTATCACTCACATAATAGGGGTTAATCAACTCGCCCATATCGTTTACACATACATAATCTTTATACGTCGTGTTGTAAGAATTGCCGCAGACTCTCCAATTCCATTCTTGACGGCTTCAAAAAATTCGATTAACCGTTTATCTAGCGGAAGCACCCTATAACTTGAATCTGTTTTCAAATCGTCGGTGACGATATTTACAAGTCGTCCATTTTCAATAGCGCGTACTATTTTGTGACATACAGTTAGATGCCCGTTAGATAAATCTAACGCATTCTACCGAACAATAATTTTGCCAACCTATACACATAAAAAAAAAATGGACATAGAATAGGAGTAGCTTTATTCGGGGAGATTTTTTTATGATATTGGAGAATCCGCAAAAGTTTGCGATAGTTGGCGGAGATAAACGCAATATCGCCTTAGCGGAAAAATTGTTTCGGCTGGGGCATGAGGTTAGATTGTTTGGTTTTGCGGAGAGCGGATTAGAACTGCCAATGCAGTGCAAGAACCTTCGTGAAACAGTTTTGGGGGCGCGATATATCATAGGCCCAACGCCGTGTTCACTGGGCGGAGGGGCTTTGAACGCGCCTTTTCATAATGCGTCGTTGCATATGGAAGATTTATTTCGGTTGATGAAGACGGGACAGACCTTAATTGCAGGATTCGTAAAGCCAGAGGTGAAATGCCTTGCAGTTGGTCACGGAATAGAAATCGTTGACATGCTAGAGCGCGAGGAAATGCTTGTGTTAAACGCGATTCCAACAGCGGAAGGCGCAATCAAAATTGCAATAGAAGAGACTGACATAACCCTACACGGCAATCGCGTGATAGTGATTGGTTATGGAAGAATCGGCACGGTTTTGAGCCGCATGTTGAGTGGAATGGGCGCGAAAGTTTCTGTTGTGGTAAACACTTCGCACGCCGCCGCGCTTGCCGAAAGCGCGGGTCATGATGTCATTTGCTTCCGCAATATGGACAACGCTCTGCCATCTGCTACCGTGATTTTCAACACGGTACCCGAAATCATTTTAGATGAAAAAAACCTGCCCCTAGTGCGCAAGTCCACTTTGCTAATAGATTTAGCTTCCGCACCCAATGGTGTTGACGCTTGCGCCGCACGCACGTTGGGGTTAAAAACGCTGTTCGCTAATTCCCTGCCAGGTTTGGTTGCCCCCGTTACCACAGCCGAGTACATCCTAGCAACAGTGGAACGAATCATAACCAACACAGAATGCATCAGTGTTACAGAGACGGAGGTGGAAACATGACGCGTATCGGATTTGCAATAACAGGGTCGTTTTGCACAATAGACATTGCACTAAAATGTATGGCAGAACTAGCCGCAACAGGCGTGGAAATCACGCCAATAATCTCCCAAAATATCGACACCCTAGATACGAAATTCGGCAAGGCGGCTTGGCTAAAAGATGAAATTGCAAAAATCACATCTATTCCAATAATAAGCACAATAGTTGGCGCAGAACCAATCGGCCCTCAAAAACTACTAGACGCATTAATAATCCTACCAGCAACAGGAAACACCATAGCAAAAATAGCCGCAGGCATAGCAGATACTTCCGTCACAATGGCAGCAAAAGCTCATTTGCGAAACGGTCGCCCGTTGATTCTGGCAGTCTCCAGCAACGACGCGCTAGGCTTAGGAGCGAAAAACATTGGCCTATTACTAGCCGCAAGAAACATCTACTTCGTACCCTTCGGTCAAGATAACGCTTCGCATAAACCACGCTCCCTAGTATTCAAAGAGGAGTTCACAATCCCCACAATAGAAGCCGCGTTAAGCGGCGAACAATTCCAACCACTACTAATACAACACTAGGCGGGCGGCACAGCCGCTTTTCGCCGATAACATGCGTTGGTAGGCTGTGTGTACGTCTCGAAGCCATATACTTTCCTGCGTAGTAAAAAGGAGGGCAGTTCAATTGAACCGCACTCCTTTTTTCGCGCCGTATAGTATTTTTGTGATGCGAAGAGAAAACAAAGTTACACATTAAATTTATTTTTGCGGTGCATAAATATAAACGCCAATAACACCACTGCGCCGTTTGCGGCTATAATTAGGAAGCTGGAAGATAAGTTTGCATCAAGGTCGGCGAGGGCAATGCTTGCTTGCTGAACGTAGGTGAATCTAATTGCGTTAGCAAGGTTTTCGTTTATTGTTCCGAAGGTTGGGCCTAGGCCCAGCAACATACAAATGGGAGCGGCCAGAACGGGAAAGCGTGACAATCCGATAGTTATTCCCAGCAAAACGGACACCAACGCGCTCAACAATCCGATTGCCATAAACCAAAGTATATTTACGCCTGATAAGTCGTTTATAAAACCATAAAACACCAGCAAAACCGAAATACCTGCCATCATAGCGGCGACGGTTGCGGGCATGTATTGAAATGGCGTAACATCAGCCATTGCCATGAAACGCAAATTTTTTGTTGATTTGTCTTCGTTTACTATCATGGCGGCCGCGCCCACTGATGCCAAGCCGATAAACATTACCGTGAAAAGCCCCCCTATTGACGGCACTGGTAGTTGAAAACGGTTGGCTTCTTCCTCTTCGCAGGTTGCGCACACGTATGCTGGAATGCAGTAGGTGCAGTCATGCGGTTCGTCTTCGTTGAATATGAGTAGAAATGCCAACGCCATTAGCAGAAACACTATTCCTTGCGCAATTAGGACTGGTGTTTTTACCATGCTTGTGCATTGTTTTAAGAAAATCGCTTTTATGTTTCTCATAGCTCAACTCCTGTTAATTTTAGAAAAACCGCCTCTAGGTCGGGGACTGTTCTTAGGGCGTTGTGTTTTTCGCATAGGGCTATTGGCGCGCCTTGTGTTATTATTTTGCCGTCGTTTAGTAGGGCTACGCGGTCGCATAGTTTTAGGGCTTCGTCCATATTGTGCGTTGTCAGAAAAATTGTTGTGCCTTGTTCCCGCAAACTTTGCAGAAGCTTACATATTCCTCGCGCTGTGGCTGGGTCTAGCGCACTGGTTGGCTCGTCCAAGATTAGCAATTTTGGTTTGTACAAAATGGCTCGGGCTAGTGCTAATCGTTGCGTCATTCCTCTGGATAACTTTGATACTGTTTTTTTTGCGTCGTTGCCTAGCTCTACGCTTTCTAGCGTTTCGGGTACGCGTGACAGCGGAAGCCCGTATAATCGGGCGTATAAATTCAGATT
>WQVV01000286.1 GCA_009785665.1 Defluviitaleaceae bacterium | reverse complement strand
GGTCTGGAAATTTTTTATGCTTTTAAGCGATATACCAAGTAGCACCGCAACCAATCTTTTCAGCAAATTTGGGTGTCGCACAAATAGCATTTTGAAAAGTACGTCGCTCTTAAAAGTGTATATCAATTTTGTGCCTTTGCTCTTTTGTGTAGTAGCTTTTTTTGATGGCATTTATTATCTTCTCCCCTCGTTATTATTATAACTGATTTACTAAATCATTGCAGGCGGTATAGCGATTTCGTTTGAAATTGGGCTTCGTCTGTCGTCAATTCTGCGTAGAAGCGTTCGCAGAATTAACTCGTCCTCAGCCCATTTCAAATCGAAACGCCTATATAATCGCAAAATAGTAATAATACTCTGTTCCCTTGAAAAGGACTGTTGCGGCGCAAACATATTACCACCAACACCGCCCATTATTCCAGCCGAATGAACCTGCCCAATACCATCAATTGCCCACGACGAAATATCGCCATCTGCAAAATTTGCCGTTTGTATGGGAAGTGGTTGCCCCATTGCATAAGATAAGCGCGACAGTATAACAGCGGCTTCTTCGCGAGTGAGTGTTCTATTTGGACTGAATCTGTTATCGCCAACCCCAGTTATCACGCCAATGTATGCTAGTTTTTCTACATTAACATCTCTTGTATCTGTGAAGCTTACGCGTCCAGTTATTTCGTCGTTGTTTGTTTCGTAAAGTCTCACCGCAAGCGCGGCAAATTCTGCGCGGGTAACTGGCAATGTTAAACATCTTTGGACATTACTTTGCGTTAGCAATGTGTTGGGAACAAGATTTTTGGCAAGTGCTTCATTTACATATTCCACTGCCCATGGTGATACCGCACCTAATACAAATTGCACATCTATAGGATAGAGAATGTCAGTTTCTTCAAACACGACCAGACGAAGACTATCTTCGGAAAATGGACGGGACTTAGTTACAGATACCAAAAACCCACCAACAACCATATTGAATGAACTAAAAATGTTTCCGTTAGGCATAGCAAAAGAGTAGCCATAAAAAGGTTTGCCATTGTAAATCCCTTCATGCGTGCTTACTATGCTATCGCGTGATAATGCAAAATTCGTCCTGTAATAATCTAAAGGATTCTGGTATCTAAAACGAATGCCGACACTAATATACGACCTATCTTGCAAATATCCGTGAAATCGTGTTCCTCTCTCGACAAATGTAAACGAGCCAACACTTACGCCCCCGCCCCATTGTTCTTCGCGGAATGACATCTCATAGAGAAAAAAATTGTGGTCTGTTACATCGGGAAAAATTATATTTCTGTATACTATTCCACACCCTATATCGCCCCATCTAGTATAACCGCCGCCTCTGTCAATGTAATCTTGCAACAGTATTTTTATTTCGTCCAAACAATTTGACCAAAACCCAAAAGGCGGCGTAAGAGCATACACTGTTGAGTTCATAGGCAAAACAAAAATCAACATCAAAAGAAGAATGCAAACTTTTTTAATTTTCATATTTTTCACATTAACACCCCGTTTTTCTTGTTGCCTAGGAAATTGTAACTGGCTTCGTGACGTGCGTATAGCTGACCATCGCATGTAATCGGCGAAAGGCGGCTGTGCCACTTTTTGAGGATTATATCATAGAAATTGCCCTAAAACGCTAAAAAATGTATAATGCAATAAAATGAAATTTGGAGGCGAATATGCAAGATACAATTACGGTAAAAATTATTGGTGTGGGTGATGTCAGCGCGGTACGCGGAACAACACTACTGGAGTTAAGCGAGCAACATTTAAAAGAACGCGAATGGCCCGCGCTAGTAGCAAAAGTTGATAGCGAATTACAAGATTTAACGCGACCGGTTCTATATGATTCGACGGTGGAGTTCTTGGATATAAAAAGCGCGCAGGGTTTTAGAGCGTATCAGCGCGGAGTGGCATTTTTGATGGTGTACGCAGCAAAAGCCGTACTAGGCAAAAAAGCGCGTGTAGTAATCGCGCATTCGATTAACAAGAATTACTGTTGCGAACTACCCGACATAGAAGGCGTAGTAACAGAAGAACTTCTGTCCAAAATAGAGCAAACAATGCGCGACGCAGTAGCGCAGAATTTCCCAATAGAAAAGCATATAATGCCAAAAGAACTAGCCCTTCGCACCTGCGACGAACTAGGCCTATACGACAAAATAAGCCTGTTAAAATATCGCCACAACCAAACATTCAGCTTCTACAAGTTAGACTGGCTATACAATTATTTTTATGGCGAAATGCCCACACGCACAGGAATTTTAGGCAAGTTCAAATTAGTAAAGCGTTCGCATGGTTTTATGCTACAATTTCCAGCCGCCGCAAACAACTACGATTTTGCCGACCTCGCGCCAGAAGGTCGTCTATCCGAAGTGTTTGCAGAAAGCAATCGTTGGGCGAGAATAATGAAAACCGACACAGTAGGCGCGCTAAACGATAAACTCTGCCAAAACGGAAATGGCGAAATAATCCGCGTAGCAGAGGCCTTACACGAAAAAAGAATCGCGCAACTAGCCGACCAAATAATGCAAGAACACCGTCCAATAGTGCTAATAGCAGGCCCATCATCATCAGGCAAAACAACATTCGCGTCCCGCCTAGGCGTTCAACTAAGCGTAAACGGCGCGACTCCATATGTAATTTCCCTAGACAACTACTACCTAAACCGCGACGAATGCCCTCGCGACGAGTTCGGCAATTACGATTTCGAGACAATAGACGCAATAGACACCGCCCAAATAACCAAAGACCTAAAAGCTCTACTAGCAGGCAACCGCGTAGAAATCCCAACATTCAACTTCTACAGCGGTCGCCGCGAATACAAGGGCAACTTCCTAGAACTATCCAAAAAAGACGTACTAATCCTAGAGGGAATCCACGGGCTAAACGAACGAGTAAGCGCAGACGTTCCACGCGACGAAAAATTCAAAATATTCATATCCGCCCTAACCCAAATAAACATTGACGACCACAACAGAATCCCAACAACCGACGCACGCCTAATGCGCCGAATGGTACGAGATTTCCTATTCCGCGGCGCGTCGGCCCAAACAACCCTAGACATGTGGCCACGCGTACTTCAAGGCGAAGTAAAATACATCTACCCCTGCCAAGAACTAGCCGATGCCTTTTTCAACTCGGCTCTAGTATACGAAATGTGCGTACTAAAACAATACGCCGAACCCCTACTATTCAACATAACCCCAGACGAACCCCAATACACAGAGGCCCGCCGCCTAATAAAATTCCTATCCTCCTTCCTAGGAATACCAAGCGAGACAATCCCCCCAAACTCAATACTAAGAGAATTTGTAGGAGGAAGCTGTTTCCACCATTAAAAGATAAAAGATTTAAAACCTTGGGGGAAAACCTTTTCTGAAGAAAAGGTTTTCCCCCAAACCCCCTTTCCAAAAAACTTTTTCATTTGCG
>WQVV01000285.1 GCA_009785665.1 Defluviitaleaceae bacterium | reverse complement strand
TGCGGCCTGCACTTTTGCATTGATAGAAAGCATCCGCTCATGTTCTTTTAGCAGAACAACGTCCACTATCTCGCGCCCATGGGCGTCCAGCGTCCTGTATTTTGCAATAAGCTCAGACTCATCATCGGTAAGAATTGCAATTTCGTCTGCTTTTTTGCGGTTATCGCTTACCCCAAGCAAGAAGTCTAAACTTACGCCAAAATAACCTGCCAGCAATTGCAATGTTTCCGAATTAGGCTCGCGAAACCCGGACTCATAATTTGCATACGTGCTGTAGTTTAGTGGCAACTCTTTTACTAAATCGCGCTTGGTAAGCTTTAACTCGCGACGCAAAAACTTTAATCTTTCTGCTATCATAATACCAACTCCTTTAATTTGAATGGGGCTCTGCCCCAAACCCCGCCGCTCCGCAGGGAGTGCATCCCTGCTACACTTCCTCGGCTTTGCCTGCGGGAAAAGCGCGACAACGCACTTTCATACTCAAAGTATAGTACACAACAACTCTTTTTGCAATATTTTTTATAGTTAAATTGAAATTTTTCCTCGCACTTGCAATCACAAACATTAGTTCGCAATTATTAGCAAATAACCAACTAAACTTCTTGACTAAGCACACCATGTGTGTAATAATGCAACTATCCGCTGATGCCCCGAACAGAAGACGGAGGGAACATATGTTTTTGAACATTGAAATAGAACGCCTACGCCACCGCATGTCAAAATCGGATATGGCAAACAAACTTGACGTATCCCCCACTATGTTAAACGCATGGATAGCTGGGCGCACAGCCATCCCGGCAGTTAAAATGCGCGAACTATCGCAGCTATTTGGAGGAATAAGCCTAGACTACTTACTTTGCAAAGCCACTACAAAATAGATACCCGCTATCAAAGCGGGTATTTTTTTATTGAATCAACAATCTGTACATGCTATACTAAAGCACTGAAAGGAGCGTGGCACTTTTGAGGGTAATAATACGTGACCCCATCAAAGACGAAGAAGATTCAATAACAATATGCGTCCGCAATATGACAGAAAATGTCTTGCGGGCAATAAACCTTATCAAAAGCCCAAGCCAGCTAACGGTTTACTCTAATAACAATGCATATATCTTGCCAATAGCCGACATTTTTTATGTCGAAAGCGTAGACCTAAAAACATTCGTTTACACAGAAAATACTATATACCAAGCAAAGCAAAAACTTTACGAGGTAGAGAGCATTTTAAACGACAGCGAATTTTTACGGATAAACAGACAAACGATAATAAACATACGGCGCATACAAAACGTCTCGCCTGCAGGTGGCGGCCGTTTTCAAGCTACGCTTACCAATGGGGAAAAGCTGATTGTGTCTCGCCAAAATGTTTCTGCACTCAAAGAAATTTTTGGACTCTAGGAGGGGAGAAGTCAAAATGCTTACAAAAGTTTGGCCAACAATAAAATTTATATTTACTTTATTCTGCTCAATTACAACGGTTCAAATTATAATGAACGTTGTCATACACTCGCTCATTCGAGGGCTTGAAAGCATGCCCTATCTATACATGCAGCAAATATTACTTCTTTCGGCGGGCAGTTCCATTCCCACATTTATACTTATGCAACGCGACGATGCCTCACTGCTAGAGACTTGGATAAGAAAAGTATTACATTTCATAGTCACAATTGCGGCAATAATTGCACTGCCAACATACTTTGATTGGAACAACCAATTCGCAATTGTAATTTCTTTCATTGTAGTTTACATTGCCGCACTTATTATGTGGGAAATGCAACCTAAACGGCTGGCAAACCAAATAAACGAACGAATTGTAGAAATAAACAAAGAAAAGTTCAAGCCGTGACTCTCCGTCACGACTTGAACTTTTTTATTTCATCTTTTTATTTCATCATCAATAATTTTTGACCGGGGGCAACACGGCCCGGTACGTCCAACTCGTTGACTGCAAGCAGTTCGTCCAGCGGAGTGTTGTACTTTTTGGCAATTTTCCAAAGACTGTCGCCGGGCTGTACAACATATACCGTCATGCTGGGCTGGGTAGCCAAAATTTCTGGGTCCATATCCACAATTTCCACATCAGATATAAGTTCTGTTTCTTCTTCACTTGCTACTTGGGTGCTAAACGTCAGTTGGAAGCGCACCTCTGCCTCGCGCGGGCTAAGCATGTTAAATGCCACATGGTCAATTGAACTGTCTACATTTACGGCCATGCCCGGGCCTGCGCCCTTAGCTTCAATTACTTGGCGGTACGGGATAACCGTCCTGTAACCGGAAAGCGGCGTCGCGTCACTTTCTGCTACATATAAAATATCGGTGTTTATCGCGCCCTCGACAATTATCTTATCCTCGATAACGCGCACATCGTCTAAGTGTACCTGCCCCTTGACGCGGAACACTTGCAGCATATCCGGCGCGCCTTCACCCAAAGTAACAACTTCTTTGACCGGGGTCTGGTTGCGGTTTAAGCAAACAAGGTTTGGGTACCGCACGGCGGTTTTTGCAAATACCAGCTGCTTGTTGATGCTGTACGCGTCTTCCAAAACGGAAAGAGTGTCTGTACTGTACACCTTCATTTGCACGCCTACAGATACTTCAACTTCCAGCACGCGGTCTTCGCCATCTTCGTCCGGCCTTATGGTAACATGCTGGTCAAGAACTTGCAGGGCCACGTCGGCCAACATATCTTCCCTTGCGCCTGCTATGTCTATAGGGCCGTTGAACGGCAATTCCGATTCCATAAATTCGATAAGGCTGTCGTCGGTATCGCCACGGTACAAGGTGGTAAGCAACAACTCGCCAGACAGGTTGACCCTGCCCCCACTAACGCGAATATCCCTATTTGTAATACTTGCGGACGTTTGCAATACCTCGCGCATGTTGGGCTTTGCAGACGGTAAAACAATTTGGTCTTTTACCATAAAGCGGTCTATACGATGTTCGACAGTGCGGTTTATGTTGATGTTGGTTTTAAGAAGCTGATTCTCCGGCACATCGTTGATATGTACAACCATTTCGTGAGCATCACTGCGCTCTGCAGATACAGAAATGTTTACAACTGCGCGATAGTTTACCTTGCGGTCGTTTACTACGCGATAGTCAATATTAACAATTTCTGCCCTTGCGCGCACCCACATGTCTTTGTTTACGCCATCCAAATTAATAAAATCGTCTATGCCACGTGTAAGCTGTATCGCCTGTACAGACTTATTGGCTTCCTTTGCCACATACAGCACAGATAGGTTTAAACGACCCACATAGTTTACCCTGTCTGCGCTCGCTTCTGTACGGTCAATAATTACTCTTTCGTCTGTTTGAAGCAAAAGTGCCATATCGGGCTTTATATCCGGGACAATTAAATCGCCCTCAAGCATGATTTGGACTTCTTCACTGCCTACGGATTGGTCAAGAAATACCTGTTCCCTTACGAGTTCGGCCATGGTTATGTAACCTCCTTT
>WQVV01000284.1 GCA_009785665.1 Defluviitaleaceae bacterium | reverse complement strand
GTACTTATCACACCGTTTTCAAGAACAAACTGCCTTGTTAGATGAGCGAAGTGGCTTACAGCTTCCCTCACGCCTGCGGAAAGGGCTTCTTTGATGCGGTTGAACTCGCCGTGGTCTAATTCAATTTTCCCGCCCTCAAAGAATGGACTTTGCCCACCTTGCTGCACTATCTGATTATGCACCAATATTCTGGCCTTCTCCACCCTTAAAGCTATGGACGTTTGCGTTGAACGATGGTGGGCTTGAATTTCCACAGAAAGGTCAAAAGCCTGTGAAAGTGCGTTTAGCCTATTTTCCAATTCTTCGCCAGAAAATTCATCTGTTAGGGATTGGCGTAGTTCGGCGTATTTATTCGCAAGGGCTACAAAATTATTTGTATCGCTGGCATCAGGATTTAAAGCCCCTATAAGCTGATAACCCAATTCAGCCATTACAATATCATCGGCCGTCCAATTGGTTCCAAAGAAAAGCGAACTTTGGGATAAAAAAAACTTGGCTTCTTGCGAAAAAATAGAAAGGTCAACGTGATTTTGTGGTGTTAGGTTGCCGTCGTAATTCGCAACTTCTATATTGCGTGTTTTGTCGATATTGTTCAATTGCATTTGTTTAAATAGCTGTTGGGCTTTTGCGCGTCCTTCGTTGCTTATGTCCACTCTCACGTTGTTAATGACATTTGGAGTAGCAAAATTAGCCCTCATATTTTGTAATGAGCGATTGCCCAAATTTCTTGCAGTAATGCCGTTAGGTGTTGAAATTACAGAATTTACATTGCTTATCATAAAAAACGCCCCTTTATTATACGTTTTGTTCACGCCTATACGCCCTACCTGCTTTCGATATGATTGGAAAGCGTGTCGAAGATTGGGCGTAGCCAGAAATATCCTTCCCAGTTTCCATTAGAACGTTGAGTTTCCATGTGTTGTTGCACAGCGGCAACAAAGTCCATTTTGCTAAAAGCATTAAAACCGTCAAAATTGCCGCCGTTTAGTTCTTGTTGAATCATTCCGCCAACGGCTGCCCTTGTTACACCAGCAGGTTTGCCTTGAAGCGTGAAATATCCATCAAGCGCGAACATTTCCACAAAAGACGCATTACGCGGGTTTACGTCGTTTATGTTTACTTCCACCTCGAATGGAGTTCCGCAAACGTCAATGCCCTTTACAAGCATCACGGGATTTTCGTCCGTGAAGTTGTCAGACTTGAAAACATTTGCAGACATCCAGCCGCCATTAGGCAAACGGATTCCAGCAGCAACAAGAGCAGAGATTTGCAAGTTACCAAGATGCTTACCAGATGAGCCAGCAGCAATTGAAAACGACTCCGCGCCTGTTGATGTTTTATTCACCGTGTTTACACTTGCCCATTGTCCTGCCCATGGTGCATTTCCATTGATTAGCATAAGTTTCCTCCTTTCACTTTTAGGTTTGCTATATAAAGCTCCTTCAAAATATAATATCGGCGCGAGGGCATTCACAAGTAACGGACTTTCTCCAAGCGTATGATATTGATACGTTCGTGGAATTTTCATCAACAATGTTAAAATTTTTATGCTAAGTGTCCGATAAAATAATCGAAGGATAAAAACTGTGCATGGATGCGCCAAATTTTGTAAGAGGGTGTATTTATGCTGTCCGTTTTTATTTGCGAAAACAATCGACAATACCAAGAAACCTTATGCGAATGCATACATAATCATATCGAGCAAAAAAAGTTCGATATGGAATTGACGTTGTGTACGTCCAACCCGTCGAAGATTTTGAAGCATATCGAAAACACAAACGTACACGGACTATACTTCTTGGACGTGGAACTAGACGGCGGAAACAACGGCCTAGAAACGGCAAAATTAATCCGACGGCACGACCCACGCGGGTTTATAGTGTTCGTGACGGCAACGCCCGAATACATGTCCCTAACCTTCGAGTACAAAGTGGAAGCGTTATCGTATATCCAAAAAACGGACGAAAAAGTAGTCCGTCAAAAAGTATGCGAATGCATAGAAGACGCTTACGACAAACATGTATCGCGCCCGCGTGTTGGCAGTTTTATTTTCAAAGGACAAAACGGTCTGCGTGTTTCCTGCGGCTTTGACGATATTTTGTTCTTTGAAACAGAATCACCCAGCTCGAAGCGGGTTATTTTGCATACAAAAAAAAGGCAGTACAAGTTCTACAATACCTTTGGCGAAATTATTAAAGAATTGCCAATCGGATTGTTCTTCCACTGCCATAAATCATACATCATAAACGTAGGCAACCTAACAGAAAAATCTGTCATGGAACTACGGCAGGGCAAAGACAAAGTAACCATGCAAAACGGCGCAGTATGCCTAGTGTCCACCAGACGACGAAGCGGGCTGATAAAACTGCTTAGTTCGTGAAATCATTATCGCATTTCAATAAATAATTATTGACATGAAAGTTTGCCGCCTTTATAATGCAAAATGCAAAGGAGGTGAATTTTTGAAAAAAATAAGCGTAATTGGAATAATGATTATGTTAGTGGTTGGTTTAATTGCTTGCGCATCAACAGCACCTTGTCGAAGCCGAAGACTACACCGCACGGTACGCAATCATTATAACGACTTTGGCGAAACATACGTAACCCTGGGCGAATTAACCGCTTTTGAATGGGATAGGGCGTTGTTTTACTACTGGACGAATCCGCAATTTATATACGACCGTTTAGGGGTATGGTTTAGTTCCCCATGGGAACAAATTGGAATATTATTCGTACATGAATACGAAATTGTGTATTACGAACACTTCCCGCAAATATGGGAGGGCGCAATTGACCCTCGCGGTACGGAATTTACCATATTAGGCGCACGCAATGGCGACATTTTTTACCCCGATGATGTGTTTCTAGTAATATCGGGAGATAGAATACAATGGCAACAAACCACGAACGAGTAAACTGGAGGGATATGTATGCAAAAATTATCTACGTTACAAAAGGTTGGTATCGGCTTTGCTGTTGCGACACCACTTTTGATGAGTATTGCAACAGTGATGGTTGTATTCACAGTGATTAACTCGCATGAGTTTACATTTTTCGGCGATATTAGGGGATTAAATGCAGGTGTAAACACAAGATACGACCTTGTAATTACACGTATGGGCGAGCCACTTTCACGGGAAATTACCACACATGAAAATGGCTCAGAAACACACGCACTCCATTATGACGGGGTGACATTTTTTGTGAGAAAAGGCGAAAACATAAGAACTAATAATTACCGCGTAACCAATTTCGTAATCGACGGAGAACGCTACAGACTAGGCGGTTCGGCGAGAATAGGCGTAGGCTCAACCCGCGCCCAAGTAGAAAGAGACGTAGAACGGCGACAAAACGCAAACCGCATCACACGAGATTGCAGTTGCAGCACGCTTCGCGTACACGTTCCAGAAACAGGAGATATTTATATGGAACTATACGCCTTGAGCGTATCAATCGCATTCGACGAAAACGATATTGTTACC
>WQVV01000283.1 GCA_009785665.1 Defluviitaleaceae bacterium | reverse complement strand
GCATGGAAAGATTGCCAACTCTGATTGGTTATTTTTGTTGCTCAAAATTTACACGATTACCCCCTGTTTCTTCCTGCGAATAATCTTCATTTTAGTGCTTGACTTTTTATTAGCAGGTTTCTGAATACATTATAACATGGATATTTATTTGCCTGCCTTCTTGTTGCCCCATTTGAGAAAATATTCCACCAGTCTCCAAAATTTTTCTGCAATTTTTTGCAAAACATGTCACGAAGTACAATCGTTATTCGTTATATATAACGGAAATGCGAAAACATTAATCGTCCTGTTGCTCAAGTCTGCGAAAAGCCCGCAGACTTAGCTCGTCGTCAGTAAATGTTTTTCTGCATTCCGTATAACAAACGAGTGTACAGGAGGACTAGAGATGCACAGAAGGTTTGACGAATTTAACGAATTTAACGATTTTGAAGAATGTGAAGATTTTGACGAAAGAATGGAGTGGTTGGAACGCCACTGTCCAGTTCCGCCGCGTCGTGGGCAAAAGCCGCAACGCCGTCGAAAGCGTGGGCGTGATTGGGGAATGGTTTTTTGGGTGATATTGGCGGTGTTGCTTGGTGGTATCTTCGCGCTTAGTGCGGCGGGGGAATGGATTTCATGGGTAAATTCGGATACATCGGCTGTGATGGCGCAAGTGTTGGAATCAGAATCTGATGAAACGGAACCGTTGTTAGCGTTGGAGACGGAAGACAGCGACCACGACCATATGAACACTCCCAACATTCCCGAAATTGAATCGCCATCACGCGACGAACTGGATGCGTTTTTTCGTCAATTTGGGACGGACATTGGAATTTACTACGCTAACTTATCAACGGGGTTTGTGTATACATACAATCCTAACATGGTGTTTTTTGGGGCTAGTTTGAACAAGGCTAATCTTGCGTTATATGTATTCACGGCGGCGGAGCGCGGATATATCGACATGCACGCAACGCATGAATTTACAGCGGAGGACTGGTGGGGTGGCACTGGTCGGATTCGTTTTCGCCCAGCGGGAACACGTTTTACTACACAACAGCTTTTGTACTATAATATGGTACACAGCGATAATGTAGCATTCCGAATGCTAACGCGCTACATGAATGAAACTAATTTCACATACCGCGATTTCGCGCTTGAAATAGGTGCAAATCCTAATTTTGCAATAGGAACATATTCACATGACACAAGTGCTGCCGACACTGCAATTTGGTTTTACGCTATGCACAGATACATTCAGTCCGGCGGTAGATATGCGCATTATTTTCGGCAAGACATTCTTAATACGGCGGAGTACTCGCATCCGTATTTTACGCGAGGGGCAATTTTTGGGGGATACGATTATGTAAATGTGCGGTTAATTCCTGTAAGCTACCCCGTAGCGCAAAAATACGGCTGGAGTGATAGAAGTTTTAACGTAGCAGGAATTATTTACGCACCGTCGCCGTTTGTTTTGGTGATAGTGTCAAATCAAAGCCAAGGCGCGCATGAGTTATTCGAGGAAATATCAGGGTTGATGAAATCATTCAATCAAAATTATTTAGCACATGTCACAAACTATATTGCTGATTCGTTATAAGTCGCAGAAAGGAGGAACACGAATGCAAGTACAAATGCTATCTGCCGAAATCCGAACGGCAACAGAAGCGGAGCGGGAGCTAGAAAGGCTAGTAGAACACTATGGTAACGGGTTATTAAAATATACGCACAGTGTTTTGCTAGACTATCACGAAGCGCAAGATGTAGTGCAATCGACATTCGTAATGGCGTTTGCGGCACTTAATCGCAACGCACAAATTCACAGTTCTTGGTTGTATAAGTCGGCGTACAACAAATGCATAGACATTCTGCGGCGAAAAAGGCTACAACGGCTGTTCCTATCGCGCCAGCAAGAAGAAAGCTACACGCCCGATTACTTCATTTCCGAAAACGTGGAACAAATTCTACACCGCCTAAATCCCAAGGACAGAGCTTTGGTATACAGCCGTGCAGTAGAAGGCCTAAGCTACGAACAACTATCAGAAATTTACGGAAAGGGTACAGCCGCGTTACGAAAACAATACGAACGCGCAAAAAAGAAGTTGCTCGAAAACTCCGAAGGAGGCGATTTACCATGAACAATGATGAAAAAATCCGCGAGTTATTCAACCAGATTCACACACCAGAGTACGACATTCTGAAGGGAGTAAAACAATCTATGGAAAACAAAAACAAAATATCTGCACGTCCCAGAATCTCCGTGGCGGCGGCAATAATAGCGGCAGTTTTTATACTAACAACAGGCGTAGTGGTAGCGGCATACAGCACAGGCGGCTTTGCCAGATTGCTGGGAATAGTAGGCGCAGACTACGCAGAATCACTAACCCCAATAGAAATAGAACTGGGTGCAGATGGCTTTGCAACGCCATTCATACCAGGTTACACCTCCACGGACGACGAGTTTCGCATCGAAATAGTAGCCATAAACCTAAACGAAGCCGAGCGGGCAATGTACATTTACGTCACCCTAGAAGACCTAACAGGCGACCGCCGCGATTGCGAGTTTAACACCTTATCATTTGTGATGCACACCCGCGACAATGCTCATTTGTATGATTTTGCAGAGGCGGTAAACTTGCACCAATTCTGGGGCAACATCACAGCAGAAGACATAATCGACCGTTGCGAAGAAAGCGGCATTCTAACCCTACGCAATCGCTTCGATATACAAAATGACGATATTTTCATGGACGGCGAAGTAACAATAACCTTTGGGCAACTGCGTTACAACGACACTTCATACATGCGCACCCCAATAAACTTAGACCTTTCCACTGTCACGCAAGACCCCGAAACAATCAGAATAGTATTCGACAGCGATTTAGAGTGGATTATCGGCATAAGTGAAACATATCTACAATATCAACTGCAAACCGAAGGCATAGATATTCTAAAACCAAACCAAAACCCAGTACCTCTTAACTTGCAAGGAATCCGCACACAAATTACGGCGGTAGGCATCATTGACGGAAATCTCCACGTTCAAATTTATACTCCACCTCCGTTCTATGAAACATTTGCTGCAATCTCTCTGCAAGTTCCAGGCCTTCAACCCATGCAAGCCCAAGCCGTTCGCCGCCTTGAAGATGGTTCTGTAGTAATGTCAGATGGCTCAATTCGTAATGTGGACGGCACAATAACAGTAGCCGCAGAAGTAATCGCCCCAGAAGGCGCGACCCCTTGGGAAGAAGAATTAACACTCATAACTCGACATGCTAACATGGCTCTAATGTTCAATCTTCGCCCCGACAACACCGCTTACCAAAGCATGTTCAATCGCGAATCTAAATTCCCAGTACTAGCAGGTGGCTTTAGTAATAACCTCTTCCAAGAATACGTTTGGTACGACGTAGACCTTAATAACCTACAAGACTACACCCTGTACGGCATTTTCCACAACGCCGACGTAGTTTGGCTAGAATGGACGACCTCCTTTGAAGTAAGATAGATATTAACGACTAGACGAAAAAAGTTGTCCTG